>NZ_JBSFTC010000242.1:0-17319 GCF_053590415.1 Nonomuraea sp. NPDC003201 | reverse complement strand
AGGGTGCCGATGCGCTCGTCCACGTCGTGGTCCTCGTGCCCGCGGTCGGCCAGGCCGTGCCCGGACACGTGCACGGTCATGTCGGGGCGCAACGTCAGCCGCAGCATCACCAGGGCGGCGGCCAGCGCGAAGCCGCTGTGGGTGCGGCGGTGCTCGGCGAAGGCCGCGACGGCCCCGGCCGGTGGGCGCGGCAGCAGGACGCCGGTGACCAGCTCCTCCGGCAGGCAGGCGGTCACGAAGGCGCCGCGGAACCATGAGCCGGCGGGCACCGTACGCGGTCCCGCGGGGCCGTTCACCTCGATCCCGGCGTCCAGGGCCATGGCCAGCGCGCACCACTCCGACGCCGGATGCGCCCAGGCCAGGCTGCCCGCGAAGGTGCCGCGGGCGCGGATGGGCGGGTGGCCGACGTACGGCGCCACCTGGCGGAACAGCTCGGCCAGCGGGTCGTCGAACCGGGCGCGCTCCAGCTGGGCGTGCCGGACCAGCGCGCCGACGTGGACGGAGCCGTTCTCGACCGTGACCTGCGAGAGCCCGGGGATGCGGTTGACGTCCACCACCAGGGCCGGGCGCGTGGTCCGGTAGCGCAGCTCGATGAGCAGGCTCTGGCCACCGGCCAGCACGCGGCTCTCCGGCCCGTGCGCGGCCAGCACGGCCACCGCCTCCGGTACGGAGGCAGGCGCGACGTAGTCGAATTGTGCCGGTTTCATGTCCCCCATCCCGGGCATCCGATATCGACGTTGGTACCGAAAGCGGGGGTGTCCAAACATTGCGGTACATCGGGATGCCGCTCGCGCGGCGGGAGGATCGCGACCTGGTCACCGGACGGGCGCGCCGGGTCGCCGATCTGGAGATCCCGGGCACGCTGGAGCTCGCGTTCGCCCGCAGCCCGGTGCCGCACGCGGTGATCCGCGGGGTCGACGTCGCCGCCGCGCTCAAGGAGGAGGGGGTGGCGGGCGCGTGGTCGGCCGCCGACCTGCCGTACCTCGCCGCCCGGGCGGTGCCCGGCGAGGAGGGCATGCCGCCGTGGCCGCTGCTCGCCACGGGCCGCGTCCGCTATCCGGGGGAGGCGCTCGCGGTGGTCGCGGCCGGCACGCGCGCCCAGGCCGAGGACGGCGCCGAAGCCGTCCGGCTGAACCTCGAGCTCCTGCCCTTCACCCGCACCGACACCCCTCGCACATCCGGCGCCCCCGGCGACTCCTTGGCGGCGGAGGCGCCCCGGCTGTTCGACGACCGCGACAACCTGGCCGCCGAACGCACCTTCGGCCACCCGGCCGACGACGTGTTCGCCACGGCCCCGGTCGTCGTCGAGGCCGCCTACCGCGAGCAGCTCATCCTCCCCACGTCCCTGGAGCCACGGGCGATCCTGGTGGACCCGGGACGCGCGCACCGCCTCACCGTGTGGGTCTCCCACCAGGCCCAGCACCGGCTGCGCGACGCGCTGGCCGCCGCACTCGGGTTCGACGGGGAGCGGATCCGGGTGATCGTCCCGGCCACCGGCGGGGCGTTCGGCGCCAAGAGCCAGACCTACCCGGAGTATCTGGTCGCAGCCCTGCTCGCCGTCCACCTCGGCCGCCCGGTCCGCTGGTGCGAGGACCGCGCCGAGGCCATGCTGGCGGGCCCGCGCGGCCGTGGCCAGCATCAGCGGGTACGGCTGGCGGCCGACGAGGACGGCACCTTCCTCGCGTACGAACTGCTCGTCGACGCCGACATCGGCGCGTACCCGCACATCGGCGCCTTCGTCCCCATGATGACCGGAGCGATGAGCACCGGCGCCTATCGCACACCCCGGGTGCACACGCGCGTCAGGTGCGTGCTCACCAACACCGCCCCGACGACCTCCTACCGCGGCGCCGGCCGCCCCGAGGCCGCCTACGCCCTCGAACGCACCGTGGACCGGCTCGCCCGCCGGCTCGGCCTGGACCCTGCCGAGCTGCGCCGCCGCAACTTCATCCGCCCCGACCAGTACCCCTACCTGACGCCGACCGGCCGCACCTACGACTCGGGCGACTACACCGCCGCCCTCGACCGGGCCCTGGCCGCCGTCGGCTACGACGAGGTCCGCGCCGAGCAGGCCCGCCGCCGCGAGGACGGCGGACGGCCGCTCGGGGTGGGGATCGCCACGTACGTCGAACGCTCGGGAGGACCGCCGGACAGCGACGAGTTCGGGAGCGTGGAGGCGTGCCCGGACGGGACGTTCATCGCCCGCGTCGGATCGACGTCCACCGGTCAGGGCCATTTCACCTCGTTCGCCCAGGTGGTGGCCTCGGTCCTGGACGTGGAGGTGGACCGGGTCCGCGTCGTCGAGGGCGACACCGGCGAGGTCCCCTACGGCTTCGCCACCTTCGGCAGCCGGTCCATGCAGGTGGGCGGCGCGGCCCTCTGGCGCGCCGCCGAAGCCCTCGTGGCCGCCGCCCGCCGCCGCTGCGCCGAACTCCTGGGGGTGGGGGAGGAGGACGTCTCGTACAACGCGGGCCGCCTGATGGTGGGCGGCGCCCCTCACGCGGGCCTCCAGAGCGACACCGAGGAGGGCCCGGTACCCCTCGCCGAGACAGGCCTCCTCCCGGGCCCGCCCCTCACCGAGACCAGCCCTCTCCCGGGGCAGGACCTCGCCGAGACCGGCACTGTCCCGCGCCCACCTACCGGCGAGACGGCGGGGCTGCCCAACGTCGAGGTCGGCCCCCTCCCCGGGCTGCCCGTCGGCGAACTGGTCGCCCGCACCGGCCCCCTGCGCGCCGACGAGATCGTCGCCCCACCCCAGGCCTTCCCGTACGGCGCCCACGTCGCCGTGGTCGAGGTGGACCCAGACCTGGGCACCGTCCATGTACGCCAGTTGGTGGCCGTGGACGACTACGGGGTGGTCGTCAACCCCATGATCGTCACCGGCCAGGGCCACGGCTCCATCGCCCAGGGCCTCGGCCAGGCCCTCTACGAGCAGGCGGTCATCGGCGAGGACGGCCTGCCCTACGCTTCGACCCTCCTGGACTACCTCCTGCCCACCGCCGCCGACATGCCCCCGGTCACCCTCCTGGAGACCGTCACCCCCAACCCCAACACCCCCTTGGGCGCCAAGGGCGCGGGGGAGGCCGGCTGCATCGGCATCCCCCCGGCCATCGTCAACGCCGTCTGCGACGCCCTCGACATCGACCACATCGACATGCCCCTGACCCCCGGCGCGGTATGGGCGGCCACCACCGAAACCCGGTAGGCGAACCACGCGCGTGGTAGCCGACCCGTCTAGGTCGCGGCGAGTGCCGATTCGATGCCGGGGACGCGCTCGTGCAGCCAGTCCCCGCCGCACTCGTACTCCCACATGAGGGCCAGCAGCATGTAGAGCAGCCGGTGGTTCGCCAGGTGCGACGGCGCGTCCGCCGGAATGCCCGCGGGGAAGTACGCGTCGAGCATCGCGCGCTGCAAGCCGGGCTCGCGGAAGTCCATCCTGGCCAGGTCCAGCCATGGGCCGGCCGCACCGCAGTCCGCCCAGTCGATGATCCCCTCGACCCGGGAGCCGGCCGACAGGACATGCCGCGGGTGGAAATCACCGTGCACGTACACGCAGGGCTGATCCCAGCGAGGTCCGTCCAGGAGGAGATCCCGGCATCGAGCATGGAGCGCCGGGGTCAGGATTCCGGCATCGGTGACAGGGTCGAGCCGATCCGCCAGCCCCGCGACGTGATCAGCCCATGTTGCCGCACCGGCGCATGGCGGCGAGCCGGACGCCTCCTTGAAAAAGCCCGCCCCCTGCACGGGAAGTGAGTGCACGGCCCGCAACAGCCGTCCCACCTCGGACGCCGCCTCACGTGTCGCGACCCCCGGCTCACCGGAGACGAGCCGCGTCACCAGGTACGGGATCTCCGCGTCCGCCGCCCCGGCGATGACCTCGGGGACCGGAACGCCCCTCTCCGACATGGACCGCAGGGCCCACAGCTCCACCTCGACCTCGCGCGCGGCGGCGGCCTTGAAGACGGCGCGTGCGCCGGACCCCAGCGTCACCGCGGCGACCGTGTTGGCCGCGAACCCGGACAGCGGCTCATACCCCGTCACGCGTTGGGACAGCAGGCACTCGATCACCTCCGCGTCGATGCGCTCGGCATCGCTCACGACCACCGGCCTCCTCTCATGCCCCTCGCAGGGACAGCCTGGATCGATACGCTGCACACTACGTTGGAGATCGTATTCACGAGCACTTCGAGGATGTCCATGCCTTCTTCCCGTGAACGAGAGCCCTACAAGTGGCACGTGACGTTCCCCTGGACGGCCGAAACCTCTTCCGCGCTTGCGGAATTCCGGGAGAGGGCGATAAATCTCGGCGAAATCCCCTTGGGCAAAGGCCGGATCGAATTATCGAGCTCCAACCTTGGTGTCCTGCCACGTGTTCGCGGGCGACTGCGTGACCTCGGCGTGGATTTCGAAGAGCAGGGTATCGCGCCGGACGTGACCGGCGGGCGGGCATGGGACGCCACACTGATGGGCGTGCCCTATGCGGAGTTTCGCTACGCGGAGATCATCGGGGAGCACCCGGTGACTCACCAGAGATGTCTCGAATGCGAAGTCGAGGGCTTCGCGGCGCTCGACACCCACCCCGTGAAGCTCCGATTCCACAAGCGGCCGCAGGCCGGGCTGATCTACATCGCGAACGAGAGGGGTATGCACAGCGGTCCGGCACCCTGGCTGTTCGGGGCGGTTTCCGCCGAGCTGCGCGAGCACTTGGTCGGAGAGTCGTTGGCAACCGGCCTGCAGTTCTTCGACATCGATGTCTCGCGCAAGGGCACGGGAAGTTATTACGGAATTCTGCCGACGGCGCGGCTGGGTTCGATGGCGACTCCTTATGGACCGCACCCGACGGGGCGGAATTGCGTGAAATGCGGCTATGTGAACGCCGACTTCCTGGTCTATCCGCTCTACCCGCGTCCCGAGACGCCTGCTGACTGGTTTCTCGCCGCCCCTTTGGGAGCCATGGACATCTTGATCAGCCGCCGGATATTCGATTGGCTGACCGGTCCTGGCTGGCCCATGGCCGGCAGCGGAAGGCCGTCCCGCGTGAATTCCCGGAGAGCCGGCTGGTGGCCGGACGAGAGGGCTCAGGCATTCCTCCCCGAGGAGTACCAGGGCTCGACTCCGGACGCTCTCTGACGACGGACCCGGCTCGCTGTACATGCCGACCTCCGTTGAACCTCGGCAGCGCTCATAGTTGACTTTGGTGAACAGCCATCGATGACTTTCGCGGGCAGACCCTGGCCACCCGAGACTCCTAACGTTCTGCGCATGCTGAACCCACTCATGGCGCTTGCCGTCCTCACGACGCCGGTCAGCGTCGCGACGCCGCAGCCGTCCCTGCCGTGGAGCTCCTGCCCGGTCGCGAACGCGCCCGAGCTCCAGTGCGCGGACCTGTCCGTCGCCCTGTCGCCCAAGAGCGACCGCACGATCACCCTGAAGGTGGCCCGCCTGCCCGC
The DNA here is from genome assembly GCF_053590415.1 of Nonomuraea sp. NPDC003201. NCBI lineage: Bacteria > Bacillati > Actinomycetota > Actinomycetes > Streptosporangiales > Streptosporangiaceae > Nonomuraea > Nonomuraea sp. NPDC003201. The sequence goes on along the minus strand of NZ_JBSFTC010000242.1, from coordinate 11,869 downwards.
CACCGGCGCCAAGAAAGGGTCCGTGCTGGTCAACTTCGGCGGCCCCCAGGGGTACCAGATCGCCTCGCTGGGCTCGCGTACGCAGATCTTCGACAAGATCCGTACGTCGATGGACGTCGTGACCTGGGACCCGCGCGGCTATCCCGGGCTCAGCGGCGCGGTGCTCCAGTGCGACTGGGGCTTCGTGCGCACCCCGGCGTTCCCCGCCGACCAGGCCGGGTTCGACCAGCTCGCCGCGGCGAACAAGGCCAGGGGTGACAAGTGCCGTACCACCGACCCCGAGCTCTTCGACCACATGGACGCGGCGTCCGACGCCCGCGACGCCGACGCCATCCGCAAGGCGCTCGGCGAGGACACGATGAACTTCCTCGGCCTGTCGTACGGCAGCACGATCGCGCAGTCCTACGCCCGGCTGTTCCCGCGGCGCGTACGCACGATGTACCTCGACGGAGCCGGCAACCACAGCCCGCGCGACTGGGACCGGGAACTCGACTCCATCGCCCGCGACAACGAGCGCTTCATGGACCGGTTCTTCGCCTGGGCGCCCGCCGGGACGGAGAAGCGCTGGCGGGCGCTGATCGCCAAGGCGGACCGCGAGCCGATCCCCGCCCCGAAAGCCGACGCCCGCTACGACGGCACGCAGTTGCGCTCGCTCGCGTTCCTCAAGCTCCGCCCCGGCCCCACCCGATGGGGCGACGTCGTGGCGGCCATCACGGCGGCCGAGGCCGGCGACGCGTCAGGCTTCGCGCTGTCGAGCCGCCAGCCCTACCCGGGCCTGCCCGGCGGCGGGGTCAAGGAATGCCTGGACTTCCCGCGCCCGGCCACCCAGCGGGACGTCGCGCGCACGGTCAAGCGGCTGCGCGCCATCGCGCCCAATACCGGCGCCGCTTTCCCCTTGGCCTGGCACCTGCCGCTCACCTGCGCCGGCTGGCCGACCCGGGTGACCAACCCGCCCACGCCGATGCCCCGTACGCTACCGCCGCTCCTGGGCGCGGGCACCTGGCAGGACTACGGGTCCACCCGCCGAGTGGTCGAGCAGATCCCCGGCAGCCGCACGATCGAACACGACGGCCCCGGCCACAACCTCTTCGGCGCGATGGCCAACCCCTGCGTCATCGACCTCGTCAGCACGTACGTCACCGACCGCCGGCTGCCGCCCCGGGGGACCACGTGCCCGTGAGACGACGTAAAGGGAGACGCTGGTGGATCGCGGGCGCCGCCGTCGCGGTCCTCCTCATCACCGCCGTGGTGGTGACGGCGATCGCCTTCCCGTCCGTCGCGGCCACCACCTGCCCCGGCTGTTACGGCCTGGAACGGCTCCAGCCCGGCGTGTACGCCGAACCCGGCCTGCCGCCGGACCGGCGCCGGCACGTGAGCGAGGTCGTCGAGCAGGCGAACCAGCGGGTGCGAGACTACTTCGGCGGACGGAAGAGCTCTCCGGACCTCCTCGTGTGCCTGTCCGACGACTGCTACCGCAGGATCGGCGGCGGCCGCGAACGCGGCATCGCCGTGCTCAACCGGGCGGTGATGCTGTCCCCGCGCGGCGTCGATCCCGTGATCGCCTCGCACGAGATGACCCACGTGGAGCTGCACGCCCGTCTCAACGGCGCCGACGTTCCGCAGTGGTTCGACGAGGGTCTCGCCGTCGTGGTCAGCGACGACCCCCGCTACCTCGCGCCGACCGGCGACCGGTGCCTGGCCGACTCCCGTCAGCCCCTGCCGGTCACGCTGGAGGAGTGGCTGCGGGCGGCATCGGCGGATCCCCAGATGTACGCCAGGGCGGCCTGCCGGGTGAGTCGCTGGGCGGGGACGAACGGCGGGAAGGAGGCCGTACGAACTCTCGTCGAACGGCTGTCAGCCGGACAGGCCTTTCCCGACATCCAGACGCCGGCCTGACGAGCGCCTGGCCCTTCACCGCCGAAGGTCAGGGAAGGCGAGCGAGCAGTTCGCGCCCGGAATCCCATCGGCCCAGCCCGCTCGCGGAGTTGATGTGGCCCGCCGAGCCGACGCTGACATGGTGGAGCCGCCAGCCGGCGGCCAGCCGCGACGCGACCTCCGGGGAGCAGTAGGGGTCGTCGTCACTGGAGACGACGAGGCCGGGCACGTGAAGAGGGGTCGCCTCCACCGCGGTGAAGGTGGGGGCCTCGGCAGGGAAGTTCGGTCCGGCGTTGTCCGGTGGGGCCAGCAGCAGCGCGATCCCGAACAGGACCGGCCCCACGCCTCCGAGGAAGTCGACCAGCTGCTCCAGCAGCCGCAGCAGCGCCACTGACGCCCCCTTCGCAAACTGGTTCAATTCTCGCTTTGCCGAGACACGCGAGCCGGGCGGTGCGAACCGTTCACCAGGAATTCGACCGCTGGACACGGAGGTGGCCAGGCAAAGAGGGCTGTCAGAGGCCGCCGGTGGCGGCTTCTCCTGACGATGGAAAGCGGTGGAAGGTCAGCCGCCGTGGCGCTCGATCAGGGCCGCCACCTCGCCCGCCTCCGACGAGGAGATGGCGCGCAGGACCTCCAGGGAGCGGCGCCAGGCGGACACGGCCGCGGGCAGGTCGCCGGCGTCGCGGTGCACCTCGCCCAGAGCGCGCAGGGCGTGGCCGTGGCGGCGGGGGAAGGGAGCCGCCCTGCAGATCGCCACGACGCCGGTCAACGTCGCGACCGCCTCGTCGAAGCGCCGTTGCAGGCGCCGGAGCTCGGCGAAGGTGAGCAGGACGCGGGCCTCGCCGAGTCGCTCCCCGACGTTCCGGTAGACGGCCAGGGACCGGCGCAGGAACCGTTCGGCGCCGGTGAAGTCGCGCTGGGCGAGCCGGGCCGAGGCCAGCGCCAGGGACGCGTACGCGGTCCCCCTGGGGAAGCCGAGGCCGTCGAAGCAGGCCATCGCCAGGCTGAAGCACGACTCCGCGGCGGCGCTGTCGCCCCGGGCGAGCTCGATCTCCCCGAGCAGCACCCGGGCGAACTCGCACGAACGGACGTCGCCGGTGTCCTCGGCCAGCCGCATCGCCCGCCGGACGACCGGGGCCGCGAGGTCGAGGCGGCCCTGGCTGACGTGGATGCGGCCGATGCCCCGCAGGACGGCGATCTCCGTGCCGCGGTCGCCGGTCAGGGCCAGGGCTTCGGCGGCCTGGTCGTAGCAGGCCAGCGCGTCGGCGTGGCGGCCCTGGAGGCCGCGGAGCTCGGCCATGTTGACCAGGGCCAGCGCGTGCCCGTGCCCGTCCTCCGCCTTCTCGAACAGCTCCAGGGACTCCTCCAGGAACTCCTCGCTGCGGCGCATGTCGTACTGGGCCAGGAACAGCTCCGCGAGGCCGTTCAGCACGGTCGCCTGGCCGCGGACGTTGCCCGCCGCGCGAGCGCTGCCCAGCGCCGTCTCGTGCGTCGTGCGCCACTCGTCGTAGAAGCTGCGCGTCTCGAACAGGCTCACCACGCTGGAGGCGAGCTCCCAGCACAGCTCGTCGGCCCCGAGCGCCGCGCTCTGGCGGACCCCGGCGACGATGCCCGCGCGCTCGGCCTCCACCCAGGCGAGCGGGTCGCGTACGACGATCTCGGGCTGCCAGAGCGGGCTGCGGCCGCGCGGGAGGCGGTAGTCGCCGCCGCACAGCCGCACGTGCGCCTGCCGGGCCAGGGTGAGCCACGCGCTCAGCGCGCGCAGGACCGCGGCGCTCCGCTCGTCCGCGTGCTCCTCGGCCTCGGCGCATTCGCGGGCGTACGCGCGGGTCAGGTCGTGGAAGCGGAAACGCGTCTGGCCGGACGGGTCGAGGCCCGCCACGTCCAGGAGGCGTACGTCGGCCAGCTGCTCGGTCAGGTCCTCGGCCTCGCGGTGCGGCAGATCGAGCAGGGCGGCCGCGGTCCAGACGGTGAAGTCGGGCGCCTCGATCAGGCCGAGCAGGCGGAACAGCCGCCGCGCCGCCGGGGTCAGGCCCTGGTACCCCACGGCGAGGCTGGCCCGCACCTCCTGGGAGCCGTGGGAGAGCTGGCGCAGCCGGCTGCCGGTGTCGCTCAGCCGCGTGACGAGCCGGCCCAGGCTCCAATGCGGCCGGGCGGCCAGCTTGGCGCCGGCGATGCGCACCGCGAGGGGCAGGCCGCCGCACAGGTCGACGAGCCGGGCGGCGTCGCCGGGCTCCGTGGCCGCCCGGCCGGCGCCGATGAGGCGCCGCAGCAGCTCCAGCGCCTCGCCGGAGGGCATCACGGGCAGATCGATCATCCGGGCGGCGGGCAGCGCCGGCAGCCGCTGCCTGCTGGTGATCAGGACGGCGCACCCCGGCGTGCCCGGCAGCAGCGGGGAGATCTGCCCCTCGTCGGCCGCGTCGTCGAGCACCACCAGGTAGCGCCGGTTCGCCAGCCTGTCGCGGTAGAGCTCGGCGCGCTGGTCCAGGCCGCTCGGCACGGCGGCGCTGTCGACGCCTAGTGCGCGCAGGAACCGGCCCAGCGCCTCCTCCGGATCCACCCGGTGGATCCCGGCGCCGCGCAGGTTGACGTAGAGCTGCCCGTCGGGGAAGTCGGGCCGTAAGAGATGGGCGACGTGGACGGCCAGCGCCGTCTTGCCCACGCCGCCCTGACCCGAGATGGCGCAGCTCGGCACCGCCGCCGCCGGGTCCGTGCGCAGCGTCCCGACCGCCGCCGCCAGCTCCTCGCGCCTGCCGACGAAGTCGGCGATGTCCGGAGGGAGCTGGCAGACGGCCCCGCCGGGCGGCCCGGCTGTGGCGGACGGCAGGCCGCCGTTCAGGATCGTGGCCTGCAACTGCCGCAGGTCCCTGCCGGGCTCGATGCCGAGCTCCCGTACGAGGACGCCGCGGGCCTGCCGGTACGCCTCCAGCGCCCTGTCCCGCTGCCCCGCCCGCGCGTGCGCCAGCATGAGCAGGTGCCAGGCCCGCTCCCGCAGCGGCTGCCCGCTCAGCAGGTCGCGCAGATCGTCGATGACCTCCTGGTCCGGGCCCAGGTCGAGCCTGATCTCCGCGTAGTCGAGCTGCGCCTCGGTACGGCGCTCCGCGAGGTCGGTCACCCGGGCCGGCATGTCGCCCCAGAGCCGGGCTCCCTCGGCGGGGCTGCCGCGCCACAGGGCCAGCGCCCGCCGGAACCCCTCGATCGCGGCCCGGGCCTCGCCCCGCTCGGCCTGCAGCCGGGCCTGCCGCACCTCCTCGTCGAACGCGAGCAGATCGACCTCTTCGGGGGCGGTCTGCAGGACATAGCCGGATCCCCTGGTGAGGATGCGCGCGCCGGGCGGCAGCGCCCTGCGCAGCCGGGCGACGTACGACTGGAGGTTGGCCACCGCGGACGGGGGAGGGTTCTCCCAGAGGGCGGCGAGCAGGCGGCTCTGGGAGACGACGGAGTTGACGTTGAGCAGCAGGCTGGCCAGGAGAGCGCTCTGCTTGCCGCTCAGCTCGACCGGCTGCCGATCTCCTACGCGAATGAACACTGGCCCCAAGATGCCGAAGGTCACGTTCGCCAAAATGTGCCCCCTGGTGGGGTATCGCAAGACCCTTGGGGCAATTGTCCATCCGAGAGGCTTCTTCAGGCCAGGGCGGCCTCCAGCAGGAGGGTGCCGGCGCCCAGCAGGGCCGCGTCGCGGCCGCCCCGGGCCGGGGCTATCTCCAGGTCGCGCGTCGCCAGCGGCAGGCAGCGTTCCCACACCGCCGCCCTGATCGAGGTGATCAGGGGTTCCGCCGCCGACAGGCTGCCGCCCACCGCCACCACGTCCGGGTTGAAGAAGTTCACCAGCACCGTCAGGACCTCGCCGATGCGGCGGCCCGCGGTGCGGGCCAGGCTCGTGGCCTCCGGGATGGCGTCGTTGACCAGGGTGACGATGTCGGCCGTGCGGGTCACCTCGATGCCGGACTCGCGCAGGGCCGCCATGAGGGCGGCGCCGCTCGCGTACGCCTCCAGGCAGTCCGGATGCCCGCAGGCGCACACGACCGAGGAGTCCGAGCGCACCCGCACGTGGCTGATGTCGCCGGCCGCGCCCCTGCCCCGGTGCAGGTGGCCGTTGACGATGACACCGCAGCCGATGCCGGTGCCGGCCTTGACGATCATGAGGTTCTGGCTGCCGGGCCACCAGCGCGCCTCGCCCGCGGCCATCAGGTTGGCGTCGTTCTCGACGAGGATCGGCAGGTCGTAGCGGGCGGCCAGGTGGTCGGCCACCGGGAACTCGTTCCAGCCGGGCATGCGCGAGGGCGTCACCACGCGCAGGCTCGACGGGTCCACCGGGCCCGGGATGCCGGTGCCCACCCCCCGCAGGGGGACCGACGGGGGCACGTGGGCGGCCAGCAGCTCGTCGAACGCGTCCGCGATGTGGTCCAGGGTGACCTGCGGGCCGTCGGCGATCTCGCAGCCGCGTTCCTCGATCACGAGCGGCGTGCCGCTGAGGTCCAGCAGGCCGAGGCGTACGTGGTGGGCGCCCAGGTCGGCGACGGCCAGCACGCCGGCGCCGGGGGAGAGCCGCAGCCGGCGGGGGCGGCGGCCGCCGCGCGAGGTGCCCGAGCCCTCCTCGGCCAGCAGGCCCGCGTCGATGAGCTCCTCCACGCGCAGCGACACGCTGGACGCCGCCAGGCCCGATAAGCGCGCGAGGTCGGCGCGTGACTCGGCCTTGCCGGTGGCGACGAGTCTCAGCAGGTCGCCCTGTGCCCCCTGCACGGGCAGCCGCTGCTTCATGTGAGATACCTACCATGTCCAGACTTAAGCCGACAACGTATTGACTTGCTACGAAATCTCCCACTACGGTCCGGCCTATCTTCGAAATCGAAGGAAGTGACCGTTCATGAAGAGGTTTGTCGCCCTCGTCGCCGTCTCGCTGTTAGGGCTGGCGGCCTGTGGTGAGTCGAGTAGTCCCGCCGTGCCCGGAGCGCCGTCCGAGAAGGGCAGCGACGTCCTGGCCAAGGCGCCCGTCGCTGCGGCGGCCGACATCCTGCCCGGCTCCACCATGGAGAAGATCAAACAGCGCGGCGAGCTCCTCGTGGGCGGCTCGCTGGACGCGCCCCTGCTCTCCCAGCAGAACCCCGCCACCGGCGAGGTCGAGGGGTTCGACGCGGACATGGGCAAGGCGCTGGCCAAGTACATCCTGGGCGAGCCCAAGGTGAAGATCGTCAACTCGGCGTCCGAGACCCGGGAGGCGCTGCTGGCCAACGGGACCGTGGACGTCGTCTTCCAGACGTACACGATCACCGAGGAGCGGGCGAAGCAGGTGGCGTTCGCGGGCCCGTACTACACCTCGGGGCTGACGATCGCGGTGAAGAAGGGCGCGACGGGCATCGCCAAGCCGGAGGACCTGAACGGCAAGAAGGTCCTGGCGGGCGCGAACACCCCGGCCATCCCCGCGATCAAGAAGCTGGCGCCGCAGGCGGAGATCATCACCTTCGGCAGCGACCCGGAGTGCGTCCAGGCGCTCAAGCAGGACCGGGGCGTGGCCTACGTGCAGGATGAGACGATCCTCATCGCGGACGCCAAGAAGGACCCGTCGATCGAGATCGTGACCAAGCCGTTCACCGTGGACCCGTACGGGATCGGGCTCAAGCACGGCGACGACCAGTTCAAGAAGTTCGTCAACGACTGGTTGAAGAAGACCCAGGACTCCGGGGTCTGGCAGGACATCTGGAAGAAGTCCATCGGCACCGTGGTGACCGGCGACGCTCCCCAGCCGCCGCAGATCGGCTCCGTGCCGGGGTCCTGATGTCCGTTCTCCTCGATCACCTGCCCGAGCTGTGGCAGGGGCTGATCGTGACGTTCCAGCTCACCGCCGCGTCCTTCGCGGGCGCGGCGGTGCTGGGCGCACTCGTGTGCGCGCTGCGCGTCAGCCCGGTGCGGGTGCTGCGCGCCATCGGCACCGCGTACGTGGAGTCCTTCCAGAACCTGCCGCTCCTCGTCCTGCTCGTCCTGGCCTTCTTCGGCCTGCCGGAGATCGGCGTCAAGGCCGAGCCGCTGGTCACCGCCATCGTGGTCATCGGCGTGTACGAGGCCGCGTACGTCGGCGAGGCCCTGCGCTCCGGCGTGAACTCGGTGGGCAAGGGGCAGGGCGAGGCGGCGCGGGCGATCGGGCTGACGTTCGGCCAGTCGCTCAGGCACGTGGTCCTGCCGCAGGCGCTGCGCACGGTCGTCCAGCCGCTCGGCAACATCTTCATCGCCACCACGATGAACACCGCCCTGGCCGCCGCCGTCGGCGTCGTGGACCTGACGGCCGCCGCCAACCGGGTGAACCTCGTCGAGGCGCAGCCCATTCCGATCTTCGTCGGCGCGGGCCTGGCGTACGCGCTGATCGCCGCGGCGGTGGGATTCGCCACCGGCCGGCTCGAACGCAAGCTGGTGATCCTTCGGTGAGCGTCCTCTTCGACGAGCCCGGCCCCAAGGCGCGCAGGCGCATCCGCGTCGCGACCGTGCTCGGCGTCCTGGCCGCCGTCGCGCTCGCCGTCCTGGCCGTGCGGCAGTTCGCGGCGAACGGGCAGCTCGACGCCGCCCGCTGGCAGCCGTACGGGACCTGGCCGATGTGGCGCTACCTCCTGACGGGACTGTGGTCGACGTTCCTGGCGGCCGTCGTGTCGGCGGCGCTGTCCATGGCGTTCGGCCTGGTCCTGGCCCTGGGACGGCTCTCGCACCGCAGGTGGATCCGCCTCCCGGCCGCCGCCTACGTCGAGGTCGTCAGGGTCGTGCCGGCGCTGCTGCTGGTGTACGTGGTGCTGTTCGCGCTGCCCCGCTACGGCCTGGACCTGCCGCTGTTCTGGAAGCTGGCCGTGCCCCTGACGGCCTCGAACGCGGCCGCCTTCGCCGAGATCTTCCGCGCCGGCATCAACTCCGTCGAACGCGGCCAGACCGAGGCGGGCCTGGCCGTCGGCCTCACGCCGCTCCAGACCATGCGCCTCGTCGTGCTGCCCCAGGCGGCCCGCCGCGTGCTGCCGTCGATCGTCAGCCAGTCCGTCGGCCTGCTCAAGGACACCTCGCTGGGCTTCGTCGTCAGCTACGGCGAGCTGCTCTACAGCGGCAAGGTGCTGGCGGCCTATAACGGCCTGCTCATCCAGACGTATCTGGTCGTCGCATTGGTCTATCTTGCGGTCAACGTGTCCCTGTCCAAGCTGGCCCGCACGCTGGAAGCGCGCCAGCCCGTCACTTTCAGGAGGAGAACCGCTCGTGCCTGACTACGCCGTGCTCGCCGAGGTGATCCGCTCCGGATTCGTGGAGAGCGTCCATTACGGCAGCGCCGTCGGCCTGGATCCGTCCGGGCGCGCCGAGGTGGCCCTCGGGAAGGTGGACGCGCCGGTGCTGCCGCGCTCGTCCGCCAAGCCGTTCCAGGCGCTGGCCTGCCTCACCGCCGGCGCGGCGCTGGCGGGGCCGCGGCTGGCCATCGCGGCGGGCAGCCACACGGGCGAGGACTTCCACGTGGAGCTGGTCCGCGAGATCCTCGACGACTACGGCCTGGACTTCGGCGCGCTGGCGTGCCCGCCGTCGTGGCCGGAGGACGCCCCCACCATGTACGGGCTCATCAGGCAAGGCGCCGACCAGTCCCGCGAGCGCATGAACTGCTCCGGCAAGCACGCCGCCATGCTCGCCGCCGCCGTGGCCAACGACTGGGACGTGCCCGGCTACCTGTCGGCCGGCCATCCCCTGCAGCTCCAGGTCCGTTCGGTCACCGAGGAGCTGGCGGGGGAGAAGGCCGCGCACGTGGCGGTGGACGGCTGCGGCGCGCCGCTGTTCGGCCTGTCGCTGACCGGGCTGGCGCGGGCCGTGCAGGGTCTGGTGCTGGCCGCGCCGGGCAGCGCGCCTCACCAGGTCGCCGACGCCATGCGCGCGCACCCCGAGTACGTGGGCGGGACCGGGCACCAGAACACCGAGCTGATGCGGGCGCTGCCCGGCGCCGTGGCCAAGGGCGGGGCGGAGGGCGTGCTGGTGGTGGCCCTGGAGTCGGGCCACTCGGTGGCGGTCAAGGTCATCGACGGCAGCCCGCGCGCCACCACGGCCGTCGCCCTGGCGGTCCTGCGGCGCATGGGCTGCGACGTCTCGACGGCGGCGGCGTTCGAGCAGGTGGACGTGCTGGGCGGCGGGGCCCCCGTGGGCCGGATCGTCGCCCGCGGGTAAGTCGCGGAAGGTCAGAGCATCGCGGGAGGTCAGAGCGTCGCGGAAGGTCAGAGCGACCCGTCGCAGCCGTCCGTGATGCCCTTCGCCGGGCTCTGGCCGGCCTTCTTGGCGGCCGCCGTCTTCTTGGGAGAAGGACCGGCGGAGGCGGTGGCGGCGACGGGCGGCTTGGTCTCGCCCGAGTCCCGCATCGCCTTCGCCGCGATGGTGCGGATCCTCTCCCAGTCGGGATAGCCGGTGCTGATCAGCGGCGGCACGAACTGCACGCTCGTCACCTTGGCGTTCTTGACCTTCAGCGCCAGCGGCACCAGGTTCTTGAGCATCCCCCGCGGGATGTCGGTCCTGATCAGCTCCTTGGTGGCCAGCGCGATCCGGTTGAAGCGGGCCAGCACGGTCGCCGGGTCCGCCTGGGTGAGCAGCGCGCCGAGCACGCAGCGCTGGCGGCGCATGCGGGTGTAGTCGTCGCTGAACGTGCGCGAGCGGGCGTACCACATGGCGTCGGCGCCCTTGAGCTTGCGCGTGCCGGCCTTGACCAGGCCCTCGTTGTACTTGCCGAACACCACGTCCTGCTCGACGGTGATCGTGATGCCGCCGATGGCGTCGATGAGGCGGGCGAAGCCCCACATGTTGACCAGGGCGTACCAGTCGACCCTGACCCCGAGGGTGTAGCCGATCGTGTCCATCAGCACCCTGGGGCCCTGGTGCTGCTTGCCGCCGAAGATCTCCGGGTGCGCGTCGGCGTACTCCCAGACGCTGTTGAGCAGGTCGCTGCGCCCGCCGCCGGGGTCGGGCGGGAGGCGGAAGCCGTTGGGGAAGTGCTGGGCCATCGGCGTGCCGGGGCGGAAGCGCACGTTCTCCAGGTTGCGCGGCAGGCTGAACAGCACGGTGTTGCCGGTCTTCACGTCGACGCTGGCCAGGTTCATGCTGTCGGTGCGGACGCCGATCCGGTTGTCGTCGGCGTCGCCGCCCAGGAGCAGGATGTTGACCCGCTGCCGCCCCGCCCACGGGTCCTCCGGCCGCTCCGCGGCGGCGGCCTCGGACGGCGGGGCGTCGGACGGGGTCTCCTGGAAGATGTCGTTGACCGTGCTCTGCAAGGTCCACACGTACTGCGTGACCACGCCGAAGGGGAGCACCACGGCGACGGCGAGGAGCCCCGCCAGCGTCCCGGTGACGATCTGCCCGCCTTGTGGCAGCCGCCCCGGCCGCAGCACGATGAACGAGTGCACGATCACGGCGAACCAGATCACGCCCAGCACGGCGGCGCTCACGATGATCGTCGTCATCCGCTCGATGAGCGTGCCCACCAGGTTGTCGGTCGTCAGCGCGAACGCGACCAGCGCCAGGAGGCCGACGACGTAGCAGGAGATGAGGGCGAGGCCGGTTTTGCGCCAACCGGTGCGCAGATGGGCCGCCCCGGGCGCCAGCGCCGCCAGCGCCAGCCATCCGAGAACCGCTCCGGCGCTCGAGGGTTCCTTTGCCTGCCGCACGCCTTCCCCGTTTCCCCGAATTTACAACCCTAGGCCTCTTACAGAGGCGGCAGCCTACGCACCTAATACGAAATATGTCTTTATCGGAGGATGAACATCAGTAGCCGAACAGACTTCACCGAAATCGCGTACGAAGTCGCCGACCAGATCGCCACCGTCACATTGAACCGCCCGGAGCGGCTGAACGCCTTCACCTTTGCGATGCGCGGAGAGTTGATCGAGGCGTTCGACCGCGCGGACGCCGACGACGGGGTGCGCGCGGTGGTGGTCACCGGGGCGGGCCGCGCGTTCTGCGCCGGGGCGGACCTGAGCGGCGGCGGGGACACCTTCGCGCACGGCGC
>NZ_JBSFTC010000241.1:0-17489 GCF_053590415.1 Nonomuraea sp. NPDC003201 | reverse complement strand
GCGCTGCGCGCGGCCGTCGCCGCCCTCGCCGCGGACCCCGATCGCCGCGCCCGCATGTCCCGGCAGGCCAGGGAGTCGGTCCGCGGCCGTGACTGGGCCTCCGTGTGCGAGGAGCTGGTCGGCCACTATCACGGCGTCATGACGGGCGAGCCGGCCTCTCCGGGCCCGGCTGGATTTCGGCGGCGCGCCGCCGTAGGCTCCCCCAATGCGCGATCTAGGTGAGGACCCCCGGCCCGTCCGGGGCGCGGTACGCGAGATCCACTCCCTCGGCGACTCGGCCACCCTGTCCTACTCCCCCGACCTCGACGGCCTGGCCGACCCGGGGGAGATCGTCTGGGCCTGGGTCCCTTACGAGGAGGACCCGTCCCGCGGCAAGGACCGCCCCCTGCTGGTCGTGGGCCGGACCGGGCGCCGGCTCCTCGGCGTGATGCTCTCCAGCAAGGGCGACGACGGGCCCGACTGGGTGGAGCTCGGCGCCTGGGGCCGGGACGAGCGGGTTTCGTACGTACGGCTGGACCGGGTGTTCGTGCTGGACGAGGACGACATCCGGCGCGAGGGCGCGGTGCTCGACGGCGACCGCTTCGCGCGGGTGGCGGCCCGGCTCATGAAGACCTACGGCTGGGACGCCGGCCGGTAGCCCCGTCACGGCGCGTCAGCCCAGGAAACCCGCCTGGCCGAGCCAGTCGAGATACCGGTCCGGCGTCGACGACGACCCGCCGGCCGTCGGCAAGGCGCCCGGTGGCCGCGCCGGTGCCGAGGACGGCCGGGATGCCGTATTCGCGGGCGACGATCGAGCTGTGGCTGAGCGGGCCTCCGACGTCGGTGACCACGGCGGAGGCGAGCGCGAACAGCGAGGTCCACGCGGGGGTGGTGATCCTCGCGACCAGGACGTCGCCCGGGCGCATCCGGTCGAACTCGCCGGGGCCGTGGATGATGCGCGCGGGCGCGGTCACCCGTCCCGGGCTGCCGGGCACGCCCTTGATGACGTCGGAGGAGCCGTCGTCGTGGTGCCCGGGCAGGAGCCGGGAGAAGTCGATGCCGAGCAGCTTCGTGCCGCCGTCGGCCGGGAGCGCGTGCGGCGGCGCGATCGCGGGGGGTTACCTGGTGGAGGCGCGTGCCACCAGATCGGGCTGGAAGATCACCTGGCGGTGCTCGTGGCCGACCGGCCGGTTGGCCTCCTCCAGCAACATCACGGCCGCCGTGTGGCCGAGCTGCTCGCGCGGCTGCCGGATGGACGACAGCGGCACGGCGGCCGCCGCGGCGAAGTCGATGTCGTCGTACCCGAGGATGGCCAGGTCGTCCGGGACCCGCAGCCCGCGCTGCGTCATCTCCTGCAGCACCCCGATGGCCACCAGGTCGTTGGCGCAGAAGACCGCGGTGGGCCGCTCGGACGGCGGCCGGGCGGCGATCTCCTCGCCGGCCAGCCGCCCGGTGGCGATGGTGAGGTCGGGCAGGGGGATGACGGTCAGCCGGTCGTCCGGCGAGAGCGCTGCGGACAGCCCCTCGTGCCGCTCCCGCACCTGGCGGACGGTGAACGGCCCGCCGGCGAAGGCGATGTGGCGGTGCCCCCGCTCCCGCAGGTGCCGACCGGCCAGCCGCCCACCGAGCACGTCGTCGACCGCGACCGCGCAACCGTGGCTGTGCGGGGCCGAGCTGTCGAAGCGCACCACCGGGATGCCGCGCGAGACGAGCCGGCGCAGCCGCTCCTCCTCGGCGCTGTCGTTGACCGGCGTGATCAGGACGCCCAGCGGACGCTGCTCCTCGAACGTCTCCAGCAGCCCCGCCTCACGGCCGGCGTCCTTGTTGCTGTTGAAGACCATCACGGTGAGCTCGGCCCGCTGCGCGGCGGTCTCGACGCCGCGCAGCACGTCGATGAAGAACGGGTTGGCCAGGTCGAGCGCGACCACGCCGATGGTCCGGCTGTGACCGGCCCGCAGTTGCCGGGCGGAGCCGTTGCGCACGTAGCCGAGGCGGGCGATCGCGGCCCGCACCCGCAGCCGGGTGTCGGGGGCCACCATGTCGGGCCGGTTGAGCACATTGCTCACCGTGCCGACGGAGACCCCGGCGAGCCGGGCGACCTCTTTGATGCTCGACATCGTTCCTCGTCGCAGGCGTAATGTCGCTTTGATCATAACGCCTTCGACCAGGGGTTCGACACTAGGTGCGACAACCTCCGTCCGAGCCCGCGGCCGGGTCGGTCGCGGGGGCCGGTGTACGGAGCCGGCACCTTGCCGTCACTGCCGTCCGACATCGACCAGGTCGTCGCCGAGCCCGGTAGCGGCGGCAGATCGAGATCACTTCCGGCACAATGGACGTGGTCCTGTCCGGGGGCGACATCTCCTGGACCACGTTCCGGTCGCCGGTCGGCCGCGCAACCGCTGCTGGGAGAGATGGTGGGGTGTCTGGCCTGCACGCCCGGAGTGGGCAGCAGTCAGCAGGCAGTTCATGAGGGTGTCACCCTGTACACCCAGTACATGAGCGCAGATCGGATCGGCGCCATCGTCTACGACGGAGCCGATCCCGCCGACGATCCACGATGGCGCCTTTCGGGAGCGCGCACCCAGGCGGAGTACGGCCGCTGGTGCGGGCACTGCTGCGGGATGGCCTGCCTGCACATGGCCCTTGATCATCGCGATGGCCACGCGCCGTCCCTTCTGGAGCTTCTGCGCGGCTGCCGCGACTACGGCGGTTACGTCGAGGGTGACGACGGCCAGATCAAGGGCCTGATCTACGCCCCGTTCGCCGACTACGTGCGCGCCGAGCACGGCATGCCCGCCGACGTACACCCGCATCTCGCAGCGGCCGAACTGCCCGACCTGCTTGCGGACGGGCACCTGGTGATCGCCTCCGTCCACAAGGAGATCCGCCGGCCCGAGATGCCCGCACCCGGCCGCGGCGGGCACCTGGTCCTCATCACCGGCCACGACCACGGGCTGCTGCATCTGCACAACCCATCCGGACACACCCCCGACGCCCGCCGGGCGAGGCTCCCCATCGAGGTGTTCGCGTCCTTCTTCGCCGGCCGGGGCATCGCCTTGAGCATGCGGCGCGTCTAGCCGGATCGCGTCGCCCGGCAAGGGGCGTTCTGCCAAGCCGGCCGCACCGCTCCGGAAAAGGCGCAGTGCGGCCGCGCGGTTATGACAGCGGTGGTCAGGTCATCGCCTCGAAGGAGTAGTGCAGGCCGTATTGGGTTCTGTCGTAGGCGTGCACGAGCATGGGCTCCCCCGCACAAGAATGGTCGGAGTAGACCAGGATCGGGCCGTCGGTTTCGTTGATCACGGCGTGGTAGCCCGGGCCGAGGTCGTGGCAGTCGCCGGGCTGTGGGTCCCCGATCCCCCACGCAGGCTCGCCGAGGTTGCTGATGATCACGGCTCCCGAGGCGGCGGTGGCCGGGGTGGCGGTGAGCGTGACGGCCGTGGCGGCCACGGTCAGCAGGGCGAGGATGGAACGCATAGCGGATCCCTTCTAAGAAGACAACCCCCTAATCATGCACAGTCAGTAGTTGATTAGTCACTTAAGGCGAGCGACACGCCAGGGCCTCAAACGACTGGTCGGGAGAGAGCGCGACACATGCCGCGTGGCGCGCCGCCCAGGATGAGCGCCCTCGCGCGAGCGGCAAGGCCATTCCGCGAACCACGACACTCGCGGTCGCCGACCGACAATCCGCAGCGGTGGTGGCGCCGCTCCAGTGGTGCGGCTGCACGCCTTATGGCTCGAACCCGGGCATTGGGGTCCCAGCCATAAGGCGGAGCGGGTCACCTTCCCTGGCGGGCGGCCTTGCCACCGGCACCGAAGAACAAGATGGTCGCGGCCACACCCAGCACAGCGACGAGCACGTCGGCGACCAGCGTGAGGGTGGGCAGGGTGATGAACAGGCTCCCCGCCTTGAACAGGACGGAGAAGATGACGATGATGGTGGCGAAGATCCGGACGGCGGTGCCGCCGCGCAGCGCCAGCCAGGCGAGCAGTACGAGCACGAGCGACCAGAAGATCGTGCTGTAGGCGAGCCCGGAGTAGATCATCTGGAGCGCCTCGAACCGGTCGCTCTGGATGTCGACCTCGTCGAGGCTCACGGCGGCAGAGCCCATGTCCGAATTCGCGGCGATCTGCTCTTTGATCGCCTCTGTGCCGGAGACGATGATTCCGATGGCGCTGATCACGTTGAGCGCCGCGGTGGCGATGGCCGCGTACACCGCTCGGGTTAAGTTCGCCGGCCTCTGGGGGGCGCCGGCGACGCGCCGGTCTTCGAATTGGGTGGGGGCTTGCCGTTCGTACATGGACATGCGGATCCCTTTCCGGAACGTTGTGCGTCTCGACGACGCGGTGATTACCGACCTGTGTCAGGCACTCCGCGACCGTTAATGCCGCGCACATTTCGCGCGGCCTTGAGAGGTATAGCAGATTCGCCCGACATCCGCGGGCTGCGGCGAATTCTGCAACCGCTCCGACAGCAATCCCCTTCGTTCGATCGGCGGAGGAAAACGGCTTCCCTGGCGATTATTCCATCGCTCACCTGCGACGGAAGATGGACGGAAGCAAAACGGAAGAGCGGCACTCTAATGTCCTGCGACGTCAGCCGGGCTCACCCAAACGCCTCTTTGGAGCCGATTCTGTTTGCGGCATCTCCGCTGAGTCGAGCCCGCGAAAGAATGGCACACAATAAATGCCTCCCAGCGCGTTCGGTCGGGGGCCTTGCAATCACGGACAACGGCAAGACCTGCGAGCTATGACGCGACGACGAAGGGGAGAACTCGGCCGGCGGCATCGTCCAGGTGCGGCGTGCTGGGGGCGGGCAGGTGAGGGTCGGGGAGGGAAAGTTCCCGCCTGATCGTCCGGCCCGCCGCGCAGCCCCTGGCCGGCACCGACCTCACGAGTAGGCGCCTTGCGCCGCACACGCCGTCGGCCTGGCAGCGGTGCTGGCGGCGGCTCTTGGCCCGGAGTTCGGGGGCGGTGCGGCCGGCCTGGACGAGATGTCGCAGCGCCGAATGTCGGAGCTGATGGCCACCCGGGCTCGGCGGAACTCCGGACCGAGGTTCTCGACGTTGCGGGTGGCAATTTCCTCGACCCGGGCGGCCGTGTCGTACAGGAGCCCCCAGAGCACCCGCTCCCGCAGGGCGTGAGCAGGGTCGGTGAAGAGCATCCCCAGCCGGGCCGGCCCGGTCGCCGCGGCGGGCCGGTCTCCCCTGATCCGCCCACCGTCGCCCGGCGGGCCGGTCTCACCCGATCAGCCGCCGTCGCCCGGTCGGTCTCCCCTGATCCGCCCGCCGGGATAACGGGCGGATCAGGAGGCGAGCGTCACGCGCGTCAGGGGCGGCCGACGCTGAGGTAGTGGTAGCCGGCGGCCCGCATCGTCGCCGGGTCCAGCAGGTTCCGGCCGTCGAACAGCACCGGCCGGCGCATCGTCGCGGCGGCTTGCGTCCAGTCGACCTGGGTGAGCTGCGACCACTCGGTGACGATGATCGCCGCGTCCGCGCCCTCCAGTGCCTGCTCCACGCTCGCATGGCGCGTTGTCGACGTCCAGGGCTCGGCCGCGGGCGGGCGGGCCATCGGATCCCAGCAGTGCACCTCGGCCCCCTCGGCGAGCAGCCGGGCCGCCAGGACGGTGCTGGGCGCCTCGCGCATGTCGTCCGTCCCCGGCTTGAACGTCAGGCCGAGCAGTGCCACCCGCGCACCCGCCAGCGTGCCGAGCTCGTCCTTGAGCTTCTGGATCGCCCGCCGCTTCTGCAGATTGTTGACCTCGATCACCGCTGACAGCAGCTGCAGGTGGTAGCCGGTGTTGTTGGCCAGCTGCCGCAGCGCCTCGCTGTCCTTGGGGAAGCACGAGCCGCCCCAGCCGATGCCGGGCCGCAGGAAGTGCGGTCCCAGGCGGTGATCCAGTCCGACGGCGTGAGCCACCTCCTCGACGTCGGCCCCGGTCTTCTCGCACAAGGTGGCGATCTCATTGATGAAGCTGATCTTGGTGGCGAGCAGCGCGTTCGCCGCGAGCTTCACCATCTCCGCCGAGCGCACGCTCATCACCGCGACCGGCCCGTCCACGCCCTCGTGCAGCTCGGTGAGCAGGCGGGCGGTCGCTTCGTCGGACGTCCCGATGACGATGCGGTCGGGATGCATGAAGTCGCTGACCGCGCGGCCCTCAGCGGTGAACTCCGGGTTCGCGGCATAGCCGACGTGGCCGAGCCCGGCGGCATCAAGCGCGGCTCGCACCTGGCTGCCGGTGCCCACCGGCACGGTGGACTTGACCACCACGGCCCGCAGGTGAGCGGCGTCCTTCAGGGCCGTCACCACCGACCAGACCCGTGACAGGTCCGCATCGCCGGAAGCCGACGGCGGCGTGTCCACGCAGACATAGGCGATCTCGGCACCGGTGACGGCCTCGGCCAGGTCCAGCGTGAAGCTCAGCCGTTCCTTGTTCCGGGCGATCATGTCGCCCAGGCCCGGCTCGTAGATCGGCACATCGCCGGCCTGCAACAGCCTGATCTTCTCCGGGTCGATGTCCCGGACCACCACCTGGTGGCCGAGGTCGGCGAGACAGGCACCGGTCACCAGACCGATATATCCCGCCCCGAACACAACAACACGCCGGTAGTGCGGCTTTCCCACCATGCGGCAGCCCATCCCCTTTCTCCGCAACGCGTGGCCGAGCAGAGCCGAGCGGCTCGGGACCTGCGTGCCGGTGTCCCTTCACAAGCTTCACAAGGAGGTCCCACCATAGCCCCCGCCTCCTGCACGGCCCGGGCTGGCCCGGGTGGCTTCGCGGGACTCGGCGAAGCGAAGCGGCGCGGCTCGGGTGGGAGCCACCGCATCGCGCCGTGGGCGGGCCTGACGCTCCAGGTCGTCTTCATCGCCAGGTCGGCGGCGGAGGCGTCGGGCGACGACCGCCCGGGACACGGCCGCCTCCGTGGGGCTGCAGTGCCGGGATCTCTCCTGCCGGTACTACTTCAGCCGGGCTCAGACCGCGAAGATCAAGACCGCCCTGGACGCCAGGGAGTGGACCGCCCAGGCCGGGGCCCAGCTCATCTGCTCCAGGATCCCGCACAAGGTGGTCGCCGCCTTCTGCCTGCTGGCCTTCGCCTATCTGTATGACAGCGCTCGGAGCCGGCTCGTCAACGCGTACAAGATGCGCGGATGCCTCGTCCTGCGGGCCCGGGTGAGCCGGCGCAAAACGATCACGTTCGCCAGCGTTCCCCCGACCCACAGCAGATGTGTGTGACCGACATTTCCCGACGCCGCGCCGGTGAAGCACCGTCCGCCCGCCGACCGTCTCCGGCATCAAGCGTGAGCTGGGTGCCGGGGATGCTCTTGCCCGGACAAATCCGTACTCTCCCGAAATGCCAGTCGATGCGGCACGCACACCTCGTGCGCCTTGTCCGTCCCGCCGCTCAGCCGCTCGGCCAGCAGGTCCACCGCCGACTGCGCGATCAGCGCCTTGTCGGGCGCCACGGTCGACAGCGTGGGCGTGGCGAACCGGCCGTCCTGGATGTCGTCGAACCCCATCACCAGCACGTCGCCCGGCACCTCGTACCCCCGCTTGAGCAGCGTCCGCAGGGCGCCCAGCGCGAGCGTGTCGTTGAAGCAGAAGACCGCGTCCGGCGCGCCGGAGTCGAGCAGGCGGCTCATGGCCTCGGCGCCGTCGGCGCGCCCCCAGCGGGCGACCGGCGCGACCAGTGACGGGTCGGCGGGGAGGCCGGCCTCGGCGAGCGCCTGCCGGAAGCCCTTCAGCCGCAGGCGGCCCGTCGCGGCGACGGCCGTGCGCTGCACGCCGATGGCGGCGATCCTGCGCCTGCCCTGCTCGGCCAGGTGCAGGGTGGCCGCCCGCGCGGCGGCCACGTTGTCGATGCCGACGTGATCGTACGGCGAGCGGCCCGTCCCGATGCGCTCCCCGAGCAGCACCATCGGCGTACGCTCGTCGCGCCCGGCCAGGTCCTTGCCCGTGAGCGCGAGCGGGCTGAACAGCAGCCCGTCGATGAGGTGGTCGCGGATCCCGGAGATCACCACGCGTTCCTTGGCCCGGTCGCCCTGGGTCTGGTCGATGAGCACGGTCCAGCCCCGCCGGTCGGCCGCCTCGATGACGTTCGTGGCCAGTTCGGCGAAGTAGGGGTTGTCCAGGTCCGGCACCGCCAGCGCGACCACGCCGGAGCGGCCCGCGCGCAGGCTGCGCGCCGACAGGTTCGGCCGGTAGGAGAGCTCGGCTATCGCCGCCTCCACCCGGGCCCGTGTCTCGCCACTGACATGGGGATAGTCGTTGACCACGTTGGACACGGTCTTGATCGACACCCCGGCCAGTTCGGCGACGTCCTTCAGCCTCGGCCGCACCATGCCCCCTTCGCCATCGGAACCCTACCTGGTTTACAACGATGTAACGAACTGGCGCCAGGCAATTTACAACGTTGGAACCAACGATGTAAAACGTCCGTAACCTCACGGGCAGGAGTGATCTGGCATGTCCCTCGACAATCTCCCCAGGCGGCGCGTACTGGGCCTGGGCCTCGGCGCACTGGTCATCGGCGCCGCGGGCTGTGGCGGAGGCGGCGGTCCCAAGCAGGCGCAGGCGCCGGCCACCACGGCGGCGCCCACCGAATACACCGGTCCCTCGGTCTCGCTGAAGTTCTGGAACGGCTTCACCGGCGGCGACGGCCCGTTCATGAAGAAGCTGGTGGACCAGTTCAACGCCGAGCACCAGAACATCAAGGTGTCGATGAACGTCTACCAGTGGGCCGACTACTACGCGAAGGTCCCCGCGGCCGTCTCCGCGGGTCAAGGCCCTGACCTCGGCATCATGCACGTCGACAGCGTCGCCACCAACGCGGCCCGGCAGGTGGTCCTGCCCCTCGACGACGTGGCCAACGCGCTCAGCCTCACCGAGGCGGACTTCTCCCCGCCGGTCTGGAAGGCCGGCGTCTACAAGGGCGCGCGCTACTCGATCCCGCTCGACGTGCACCCGCTCGGCATGTTCTACAACAAGACGGTCATGAAGAAGGCCGGGCTCGACCCGGAGCAGCCGCCCAAGACCGGCGAGGACTACATGGCGGCGCTGGAGGCGCTGAAGAAGGCGGGCATCCAGGGGCACTGGGCCACGCCGTTCCCGTTCACCGGAAGCATGCAGTTCGGGACGCTGCTCTACCAGAACGGCGGCCAGTTGTTCGCCGACGACGCCAGCGCCTCGCGCTTCGCCGAGGACCCCGGCGTGCAGGCCCTGACCTGGCTCGTCGACCTCGTCAACAAGGGCTACAGCCCCAAGAACGTCGGTCAGGACGCCGACTTCATCGCCCTGCAGAACGGCAAGGCCGCCTTCAACTGGAACGGCATCTGGTCCATCAACACGCTCAAGGAGATCAAGAACCTGGAGTGGGGTGTCGCGCCGCTCCCGCAGATCGGGTCGAAGCCGGCGGCGTGGGCGGGCTCGCACCAGTTCGTGGTGTTCAAGCAGCGTACGCCCGACCAGAACAAGCTGACCGCGGCCAAGGTGTTCATCAACTGGATCAGCGGCCACTCGCTGGAGTGGGCCAAGGGCGGCCAGGTGCCGGCGCGCAAGTCGATCCGCGACGGCGCGGAGTTCGCGGCGCTGAAGGAGCAGGCCACGATCGGCACCCAGATCGACTACCTGTACTTCCTGCCGTCGGTGGCGGGCATCGGGGACGCCTCCGCGGTCGTCGACCAGGCGATCAACGCGGCGATCCTGCTCAAGAAGAGTCCCAAGGACGCGCTCACGGAGGCCGCCGCCAAGGCAGACAAGATCCTTGAGGCCAACCGGAAGAAGTACGGCGCCTGATGGTCGCGATCTCAGCGAAGGGGACGGCGGGCGTTCCCCGATCGGGCAAGGCGACGCCGTACCTGTTCCTGGCGCCGTACCTGATCCTGTTCTCCGTGTTCGTGCTGGCCCCGGCCCTGTTCGGGATCTGGGTGAGCCTGCACGACTGGGACTACATGCTCGAGGGCAAGCCGTTCGTCGGCCTGGACAACTACACGGCGCTGTTCGACGACCAGTCGCCCGTCTACGGCGACTTCTGGATGTCGATGCGGGCGACCGGGATCTTCACCCTGTTCAGCGTGCCGTTCCTGGTCGTGCTGCCGCTCGGGGTGGCGTTGCTGCTCAACCGGCCCTTCCGGGGCAGGACGCTGTTCCGGGGGCTGTTCTTCGCGCCGTTCGTGCTGGGCGTGGCGGTGGTGTGCCTGATGTGGCGGCTGCTGCTCGACCCGAACCTCGGCCTGGTCGACTGGATACTCGGCACGCCGATCCCGTGGACCACCGCGACGCCGTGGGCCTGGATCGCGCTGGTCGGGGTGACGGTCTGGTGGACGCTCGGGTTCAACGCGGTGATCTACCTGGCCGGGATGCAGGACATCCCGCGCGAGCTGTACGACGCGGCGAAGGTGGACGGCGCGGGGCGGTGGGGCGAGTTCGTCCACGTCACGCTGCCGGGGCTGCGGCCCGTCGCGCTGTTCGTGGTGACGACGACGATCCTGGCCTCGGCGAACATGTTCGGGCAGTCGTACCTGCTGACCCAGGGGGCGCCGGGCGGGGACACGCGGACCGCGATCATGTACATGCTCCAGCAGGGGCTCAGGGAGTACAAGATGGGCAGCGCCTCGGCCATGAGCTACCTGCTCACGCTGCTGCTGATCCTGGTCAGCGTGGCCAACTTCCGGCTGTTCAGGACCCGGTCATGAAGCGCTACACGGGCCTGGTGGCCCTCGCCGTGCTGTTCGTGGGGCCGCTGGTGTGGGCGCTGGGCGTGTCGTTCAAGACGCAGACCGAGGCCACCCGGGTGCCGCCCACGCTGCTGCCCACCGAGCCGACGACGTCCGCGTACGGAACGGTCTTCCAGGGCACCACGGACACGCCGGTGCTGCGCTGGTTCGCCAACAGTCTCATCGCCGCCACAGGGCACATGCTGCTGGTGCTCGCGGTGTCGTCGCTGGCCGCGTACGCGCTGGCCAGGCTGGAGTTCCGCGGCAAGAAGCTGATGTTCGGGATGATCGTCGGCACGCTGCTGGTGCCGGGGTTCGTCTTCCTCATCCCGCAGTTCCTGATCGTCGACCAGCTCGGCTGGCTGGACAGCCTGACCGCGCTCGTCGTGCCGGGGGCGGCGGGCGCGTTCGGGGTGTTCTTCCTGCGGCAGTTCTTCCTCGGGCTGCCGCGCGAGCTGGACGAGGCCGCGCTGATGGAGGGCGCCAACCACTGGCACATCTTCTGGCGGGTCACGCTGCCGCTGTCGCGGCCCGCGCTGGCCACGCTGGCCGTGCTCAGCTTCCTGTCCAACTGGAACGACTTCATCTGGCCGATCTACGTGATCTTCAGTCCCGAGTACTTCACGCTGCCGCCGGGCCTGTCGATCCTGCAGGGGGCGTACACGATCCACTACCCGGTGATCATGGCGGGCGCGGTGCTGGCCAGCATCCCCGTCCTGATCCTCTTCAGTCTGACCCAGCGGTACGTCATCGAAGGCATCTCTCGTAGTGGCCTGAAGGGCTGACACATGCACCTGGCTGTCATCGCCACACTGATCCTCTCCCTCCTCACCAATCCGGTGTCCGGCTCCTTCTCCGACACGTTCGCCGACCCGTCGGTGATCCGCGGGCAGGACGGCTACTGGTACTCCTACGGCACGTCGGACCCGCTGCGCGAGGGCGAGAAGGTCCTGCACAGGCTGCCGATCGCGCGCTCCGGCGACCTGGTCAACTGGACCTACGTGGGCGACGCGTTCGGGCCGGACAACCTGCCGCCGTACGCGGCGCCGGGCAGCCTGTTCTGGGCACCGGACATCCGTTACCTCGGCGGCCGGTACGTCATGTACTTCACCGTCACCGACACCGCCACCACGCCCGCCAACTGGGACTACTCGATCGGCGCCGCCACGGCGCCCACGCCGACCGGGCCGTGGACGCACATCGACGCCCCGGTCGTCGCCCCGCGTCCCTCGGGCAACTCGTACTGGAACACGATCGACCCCTCGCAGTTCACCGACGTGGACGGGCGCAAGTACCTGTACTTCGGCGGGTTCTTCGGCGGCCTGTGGGTGACCGAGCTGTCCGCCGACGGGCTGCGCGCCACCGGGCAGCCGCAGCAGGTCGCGATCGACAACAAGTTCGAGGGCGCGTACGTGGTGCGCCACGACGGCTACTACTACCTGCTCGGCTCCTCGGCGAACTGCTGCGCCGGGCCGACCACCGGCTACTCGGTGCTGGCCGGGCGCTCGACCAGCCCGCGCGGGCCGTTCGTCGACCGCGAAGGCGTGCCGCTGCTGGCCTCACGCGCCGGTGGCACCCCCGTCCTGGACCAGAACGGCAACCGCTTCATCGGCACCGGCCACCACGCCCAGCTCACCGACCTTTCCGGTCAGGACTGGATGCTCTACCACGCCATCGATCGAAGCGACCCGTTCCTGGACGAGCCGTACGGGATCAACGAGCGGCCCATGCTGCTGGACCGGCTGGACTGGATCGACGGCTGGCCGGCCGTGCGCGCGGGGGCCGGGCCTTCCGAGCAGTCACGGGAGACGCCGGTGACCCGCGGGGTCGTGGACGATCGGTTCGCGGGCGATCTGTCGAGCTGGCGGAACACGGCCGGCTGGACCGTACAGGATGGACATGTCCGCGGCCAGGGCACGCTCATCAGCCGCAGGTCGCTCGACGGGGACGTCCGCGTCGAGACCGACCTCAAGACGGACAAGTCCGCCGGGATCCGCATCGGCGGCACGACCGCGGTCGTTTCTCCCGACGGGTTGACGCTCGCCTCGGGCAGCGCGTCCCGTACGGTGGCGTTGCCCGGAGGGGCCGCGACCTGGCACAACCTGGCCGTCACCGTCAAGGGACGGACGATCACCGCCGAGGTGACCGAGGCCCGGCTCCGTGACCCGCAGGCGAGCGTCACCGTCACGGGCAGCGCGAACGGCCCGATCGGGCTGGTCTCCGACGGGGGCGCCGACTTCGACAACGTCTCCGCCGCCCCGCTGTTCAAGGCCGTCACCAAGGCGGCGCCGACGCCGCGCACGGGCAGGCTGCTGGACGCCGACGAGTTCGACGGGCCGCTCGACTCCCGCTGGACCTGGGTCCGGCAGGACGCCGCGGCCAGGAACGAGGAGGGCGTGCTGCGCTGGCCCGTCCAGGGCGCCGACCTGGTCGGGACCGGCAACAAGGCGTCGGTGCTGCTGCGCGAGGCCCCCAAGGGCGACTACGTCGTGGAGACCAAGGTCACGCTCGACCTGGGCGAGGACGCCGTACGCAACTACCAGCAGGCCGGGCTGGTCGCCTACGCCTCCGACGACGACTTCGCCCGCCTGTCCCAGGTCGCCATCTGGAACACCCGCCAGGTCGAGTACGGCCGCGAGCTGACCTTCGCCGGCCGCCTGTCCTACGGCGGCAACATCGTCGGCCCGCCCGCGAAGACCACCTGGCTGCGGCTGGCGCACCACGTGGACCCGGCCAACGGGGAGCACGAGTTCCGCGCCGGATCCAGCCGCGACGGCAAGACCTGGACCTGGGGCGGTGTCTGGACCTTCCCCAAGGACACGGCCGTGCGCATCGGCCTGGTCGCCCACGGAGGGGCCCAGCCGGCCGTCAACGCCGACTACGACTACGTACGCGTCTACCGAGGAGCCTGACCTGTGCCACAAGCACACCTGACCCTTGACCCCTCTTTCCGCATCGCGCCCGTCAACCGGCGCCTGTTCGGCTCGTTCGTCGAGCACATGGGCCGGTGCGTCTACACCGGCATCTACGAACCGGGCCACCCGGCGGCGGACGACAACGGCTTCCGCACCGACGTGCTGGAGCTGACCCGCGAGATGGGCGTGAGCGTGGTCCGCTACCCGGGAGGCAACTTCGTCTCCGGCTACCGCTGGGAGGACGGCGTCGGCCCCGACCGGCCCTCCCGGCTGGACCTGGCCTGGCGGCAGATCGAGACGAACGCGTTCGGGCTCAACGAGTTCATGTCCTGGACCCGGGCCGCCGGGGTGGAGCCGATGATGGCCGTCAACCTCGGCACCCGGGGCCTCCAGGAGGCCTGTGACCTGCTCGAATACGCCAACCACCCCTCGGGTACACGGTGGTCGGACCTGCGGGTCAAACACGGAGTGACCGACCCGTACGGGATCAAGCTCTGGTGTCTCGGCAACGAGATGGACGGACCCTGGCAGATCGGCCACAAGACCGCGCACGAGTACGGACGGCTCGCGAACGAGACGGCCAAGGCCATGCGGCTCGTCGACCCCGACATCGAGCTGGTGCTGTGCGGCAGCTCCAACAGCGGGATGCCGACGTTCGGCGCGTGGGAGGCCACCGTGCTCGAACACGCCTACGACGCGGTCGACTACCTGTCGCTGCACAACTACTACGAGGAGAACGGCGACCTGCCCGGCTTCCTCTGCAGCGCCGTGGACATGGACCGCTACATCTCGGCCATCGTGGCCACGGCCGACCACATCGGGGCGAAGCTCCGGCGCAAGAAGAAGATCAACCTGTCCTTCGACGAGTGGAACGTCTGGTACCAGAGCCGGTTCGCCGGGCGCGAGCGCTCGCCGTTCCAGGAGGCGCCGGAGCTGATCGAGGACACCTTCACCGCCGCCGACGCCGTGGTGGTGGGGGACTTCCTGATCACGCTGCTGCGGCACGCCGACCGGGTGAGCATCGCCTGCCAGGCGCAGCTCGCCAACATCATCGCGCCGATCAGGACCGAGCCCGGCGGCCCGGCCTGGCGTCAGACGATCTTCCACCCGTTCGCGCTGACGGCCCGGCACGCGCGCGGCACCGTACTGCGGGTGGAGCCGTCCGGGCCGCTCCTGGAGACCGAACGGTACGGCGAGGCGCCCGCGCTGTCTGCGGTGGCCACCGTCGACGGGTCCCGGGTGGCGCTGTTCGCCGTCAACCGGTCGCCCGACCAGGACCTCGACCTCACCGCCCGGCTCCCGGCGGCGGTCAGGCCGGTGTCGGCCTCGGTGATCGCCGCCGGGGACGACCCGCACCGGGTGGAGGCCCTTCCGCAGCCGCTGGCCGTACAGGCTGACGGCGACCGGCTGACGGCGCGGCTGCCCGCCGCCTCGTGGACGATGATTCTTGCGGAGAGCGATTTGTAGACGGGAGGCCCGACCCGGGCCGGCTCCGCCGAGGGCCGCGCTCCAGCTCACGCCGGAGCGCGGCCTCACCCGTGACAGTGCCCGTCACCTGCGGCGGGCGCGAGGCCGATCGCGGGGTTGCGGTCGAAGAAGCCGGCGGGCCTGAGCGTGTACTCCACGGGCATCACCGGAAAGTCCTCGGAGAAATGTTCCTCGGCAAGTCTGCGTGCCACCAGAGCGGCGAGCGTCCATGTGGACGCTCACGGGGTCGTGTGTGCTCGAGCTCCTTGTGGCGATGATTTCACAGCCCTTCAGGCGGTTCGTCACGCGTGTGGCGCCGCCCGTTCATCTCGGGCTTGATGCGCTTCCTCACCGACGGACGAACCATGGCGGTGGGGTGGGCGGACGGGCGAATCCAGCTGTGGGACCTGGAGACCGGACATCCCATCGGCCGGAGCCTGCCCGACGGCAACGAGGTGGCCTTCGGCACCGCGGGTCGTCTGGTGGCCACGCTCGAATCGCAGGTGAACGTGTCGATCCTGGACCTGCGGACCGGGGCGGAGCTCTGCAGGACCGTCCTGCCCAGAATCAGCGAGGACCCCGTTCTGAGCTTCAGCCCTGACGGCCGCGTCCTGCTCACCAGCCTGGAGCCCGGCGACTACCAGCTGTGGGAGCCGCACAGCTGCACCCGGATCGGTGGGCCCATGGCGTCAGGGGCCGACATCCCCACGTTCAACCCGGACGGCGGCGTGCTCGTCGTCAGGGTGCCGGGCAGCGTGATGCCCACGTTGTGGAACGCCCGGACGGGAGCATCGCCGGTTCATCGCACTTCACCCCTGACGGCAAGATCCTCGTGACGGTGAACGCCGGCACGCATATGTGGCTGTTCGATTCCGCGACGGGGAAGGTCCTCGACGGCCCGCTGACCGGGTACAGCCCGGAGCCCGTGGCGCCGGTCGACAGCACCCGGGCGTATCTGATCCGCTGGAGTCGCCCGAGCGGTCCGCTGGCGGTCACACGGCTGTGGGGAGCCCAGCGCGCCTTCACCTTCCCCGGCGTACTCGCCCAGGACATCGGCGACGCCGTGCTGGCGGGCGTGCTCGCGAACGGGGAGATCCGGCTGTGGAGCCTGGACGACGGCAGCCTGCTCGGCTCCGTCGACACCGGCCACCCCGTGTCGACGGGGGCAAGCGTCGAGCTCAGGTCCGACGGGCGAAGGTTGCGTCTGGAGGACATGGGTGGCATCGAGTACTGGGACGTCGGGCGACGGGTCCGCGTGGGCTTCGTGGAGATGACGGGGAATGTGGAAACGCGGTTCGTGCCCGGCACGCGGACGGCGGTCGTCGCGGAGCTGTCCAAGGATGGCCGCCGGATCAGCCGCCTCATCGACGGCACCATCCGCCTGTGGCCCGCCCCGGGCTGAGCGTCCCGCCGCCGCTCCGGGTGGCCTTACCTGGCCAGCCTCGGCCGCTACGTCCGCCTCGGTGCTCCGCCCGCACCACCGCCGAACACGACCCAGCGGCCCGGCGACACCAACACTGAGAACTGGGGCCTACGCCACGCAGCGCGTTTTGGCGTACTTCGAGCGCATTCGTTTTGTAGTGGCGCGGTGCCAGGGTCTGGTCCGATCCTCGAGCTTTACCCGTCCTGGAGGCCGTCTGGTTTCATTCCATGTCGCGCTGACACAGCATGCGGAAGGTCGTGAGGATGTAGGCATGAGTTCATCGCAACCCCTCGCCGACCCTGGGTCCGAGCCGGACACAACCTCAGGCGGGGCGGTGAATACTGCTGGCGCGGGATCCGGCCCCCCATCGCCGCACACCCCTGGGTCTGCCCCGGACCACCGCTACTTGCTCGACAACGCCCGGGTGGAGGCGGGCGAGCGGTTCACCTGGCTGGCCGAGCTGTTCGACGGTGTCACACGGGGGCACTTCGACCGGCTCGGAGTGAAGGCGGGCTCGCGCTGCTGGGAAGTCGGTGCCGGAGGCCCCAGCATTCCCGAGGCACTGGCCACGGCCGTCGGAGCAACCGGTTACGTGCTGGCCACGGACATCAATCCGGCCTGGTTGGACCCGCACGGCGGGTACGAGGTGCTCCGGCACGACATCGTCGGGGACCCGCCGCCGCAGCCAGGCACATTCGACCTGGTACACGCCCGGCTCGTGCTCGTCCACGTGCCCGACCGTGCCCGGGCGTTGGCGACGATGGTGGCGGCGCTGCGCCCCGGTGGCTGGCTGTTGGTCGAGGACGCCGATACCGAGCTGCAGCCGCTGGCCTGCCTCGATGAGGTTGGCCCGGCACAGCAGCGCGCCAACCGGCTGCGGCGCGCCGTCCGGGAGTTGATGACCCGCCGCGGCGCCGACCTGCGCTACGGCCGTACGCTGCCGCGGGCGTTGCGTGCGGCCGGCCTGGCCGAGGTCACGGCGGCCGGCTGCTTCC
>NZ_JBSFTC010000240.1:0-17503 GCF_053590415.1 Nonomuraea sp. NPDC003201 | reverse complement strand
GAGCCCCAGCTCCAGCAGGCCGAGCGCCCAGGTGGCCAGCGCGGCGCTGGCCGGCGCGTCGTGGTCGGCGCAGTGGGCCAGGCTCGACTCGGCGTAGGCCCGGCAGCGCTTCTCGTCGCCGTTCATCGCGGCGATCAGCGCGACCACGCCGCTCAGGTGGCCGACCCGGTGGGTCTGGCCGAGGTCACCGGCGAGCTTCAGCCCCTCGCTGGCCTGCCTGAGCGCTTCGGCGTTGCGGCCGCTCAGCAGGAGAGCGTGGGACTGGAGCTGCAGGGCGTACGGCAGGAGCCCCATCAGGTCCTGGTGGCGGCAGTCGGTCACCAGCGTGGAGGTGAGGCGCAGCGCCGCGCCGGCGTCGGCGGCCATCAGGCCCAAAGAGGTGGCGGTGATGGCCTGCTGGGTGGCCAGCGCGGGCGTGTGCTCGACCAGCTCGCCGATGGCGGCGAAGCCGCTGAACCGGCCACCCGCCATGATCTTCGCCAGCGGGGGGAGCGACCGGGCCAGGGGAGCGGACCAGGTGGGCTGGGCCTCCGGCCATACGACCTGCGAAGCCGTCGGCGCCGCCCAGACGGCGGCGGCGATCTGGCCGGCCAGCCCCTCGTCGCCGCTGTAGCCGAACAGGCGGATCGCGTCGGCGATCATGACGATGGCCGTCGCGTGGTCGTCGTCGTCGATCCTGGCCACCGAGTCCAGCAGCATCCGCGCGGCCTTGGCCGGCGAGCCGATCTCGGCCTCCACGGTGGCCAGCACGCGGGCGGCCGAGGCCAGCGTCGAGGGCGCGGTGCTCAGCCTGGTCGCGCGGGTCGCCAGGTCCGCCGCGCGGCGCAGGTGCCCCGCGTCGCACGCGGCGAGCGCGGCGGCGGCATGGTGCCGGGCGCGTGACTCGGGGCCGGCGGTCAGCTCGGCCGCGCGCTCCAGCGCCGCCGACGTCCCGATGGCCGCCAGCTCGCGCGCGATCTCCTCGTCCGGCTCCAGCGCGGCGGCGGCGCGATGCCAGACCCGCCGCTCGGGCGACACCTCGGCCAGGGCCCGGTGCGCGGCGATGCGGGCCGAGACCGGCGCGGACTGGTAGGCGGCGACCAGGATCAGCAGGTGGCGAGGGGTGAGCCCGGTCGGCCGCACTTCGACCAGCTGGGCGGTCTCGGCGGGCTCCAGATCGGCCGGGGTCGCTCGGGCGGCGGCGAGGAGCTCGGGCTGAGAGGTCGGCATCGCTCCGGCGGCGTCGCGGAGCTCGGGCTGAAAGGCGGGCATCGCTCGGGCGGCGGCGAGGAGTTCGGAGAGGGAGGCCGCGGGGTCGGCGGCGGCCAGCAGGAGGAGGGAGCGGGTCCGGTCGGGCAGCGCGCGTAAGCGCTCGCCGTACAGCTGGTCGGCCCGCCGCGAACGCCCGGGCCAGCCGGTGTGGAGGCCCAGCGGCGACAGCCTGCCCTCGACCTGCGCGGGGCCGATCCCCGCGGCCAGCTCACGCAGGGCCAGCGGGTTGCCGCGAGCATCCGCGACGATCCGCTCACGCACCTGCGGGACGATGCCCGGCCGGCACTCGGCGACGATGTCCAGCGCCGCCTGCCTGTCGACACCCCGCAGGTCCAGCTCGTCGATCTCCCGCAGCACGGTCAGCTCGCCCTCGGCGGCCACCAGGATCACCACGCGCGCGGCGGCGAGGCGGCGGACGCAGAAGGACAGGACCGCCAGGCTCTCCCGGTCCAGCCAGTGCGCGTCGTCGATCAGGCAGAGCACGGGCCGCCGTCCCGCCAGGTGGCGCAGGAGGTTCCAGACCGGCAGGTACGGCGAGCGCGGCCAGGCGGGTTCGCCGGGAACCTGTCCCAGGGGCTCCGGCTCGCCCAGGCGGTCGAGGAGGTCGCGTTGCCCGGCGGGCAGGTGTTTCCAGTGCGGGCGGGTGGTCGCCAGCAGCATGTGCAGGCCGCCGTACGGGAGGTGGGACTCCTCGGGGGCGCCGGAGGCGCGCAGCACGATTTGATCACTCGCGATCTCGGCCGCGAAGTCGAGCAACGCGCTCTTGCCCGCCCCGGCTTCCCCGCGGACCATCAAGGCACCGCTCTCACCAGCGAGAAGTCGCGTGATTCCGGCCTGCTCCGCGATGCGCCCGTGCAGCACGAGGCGAGAGTACCGGACTCGTAGTGGATCTCATACCTAACCGGGAACATTCAGACGTGCTTGATCCACGTCATCCGTACTGATGTGGGACGGGCGGGCCGCGATTACGGTCGCCGCCGTGAGGAACCGTTGGGCCACCCGTCTTTGCGCTGCACTGACGGTGACCACTCTTGTCATCGGCGTAGCAGGTCAGGCAGCCTACGCGGCTCCCAAGGAGCCCGCGCTCCCCGAGCAGCTGCTGGGCTCGGCGGCGAACCGCGCCCACCAGGCGACGGCGGAGGCGACCCGGGCGAAGACCGAGCTGCCGGCGCGGGCCACCGCCAAGCCGCCCAAGGGGACCGTGCCGCGGGAGGCCCCGAAGCCGCCCGAGCCTGTCTCCCGGCTGTCGAACACCCCGCAGCGGGTGGGCAAGGCGACCGCCAAGCCGGGCAAGAGGGAAGCCCACGGGTTCGTCGCCGAGCAGAGCAAGGCGGTGCCCACGCTGGGAGACGCGACGTCGAAGGTCTTCCAGAACCCCGACCACACCTACACCGTGCGCACGTACTCCAGGCCAGTGCGCTATCGCACGGCCACGGGGGAGTGGGCGGACATCGACGTCAACCTGACCGGCGCGGACGGACGCTGGCGGCAGGCGGCCAACGACGTCGGGGTCGAGGTGGCCGACGACGCCGCCGACCCCAGGCTCCAATCGCTCACCCTGGACGCGGAGCACAGCCTGTCCTTCGCCCTCCAAGGCGCAAAAAGCACCAAAGCCACTATTTCACGAAATATCGCGAAATATCGGGGGGTGCTGCCTGAGGCGGACATCGAGGTCGAGGCCACCTGGAACGGTATCAAGGAGTCGCTGGTCCTGACCTCGCGCCAGGCCGCGACCGGCCCCTGGGACTTCCCCTTCCAGGCCAAGGGCTTGACGGCGCGAAGCTCGTCGCAGGGCGTGGAGTTCGTGGACGAGCGGGGCGCCGTCCGCATCACCGTCCCCGCCGGATTCATGCGCGACGCCGCCGGCGCCCGCTCCGACGCGGTCCGCTACACCCTCGTCGGCGACGTCCTGCGCGTCAGCGCCGACCAGAAGTGGCTGCGCGACAAGGACCGCGCGTTCCCGGTGGTCGTCGACCCCTCCTCGTACGTGCGCACCACCAGCGGCGCCGCCTCCGACACGTACGTCGACAACCACTCCGGCGCGAACCACTCCGGCAGTGACCAGCTCCTGGTCGGCTCCCAGGACGGCACCAAGCGCAACAACGCCTACATCAACTTCAACCTCGCCTCCCAGATCCCCCACGCCTACGTGACCGGCGCCGCGCTCTTCCTCTACAACACCCTGTCGAACTCCTGCTCGGCCAACCCCGTCACGGTGAAGGCCATCACCAGCAGCTGGAACGTCGGCACGATCGCCTCCTATCCCGGCGTGACGCTCGGCGACACCTGGGGCTCGGCCGGCTTCACCGGCGGCGTCACCTGCGGCGGCGCCGCCTGGGCGTGGATCGGGATCAACAGCGCGGGCCTGTCCGCCCTGTCGGACTGGGCCAACGGCGCGGGCAACAACGGCCTGGCGCTGACCGCCGACAGCTTCAAGGAGTTCGCCAGCGCCAACTCGGCCAACCCGCCGTACCTGCAGGTGGACTACAGCCCCTGGCGAGCGCTGTACGCGATCGACTCCGGCGCCACGATCGACCCGCCGGTGACGGCCAACAGCGCCGGCCGGCTCCCCGTCACGGTGATCAACAACGGGATGAACTCCTGGTCCCCCGGCACGGTCAAGCTGGGCTACAAGGTCTACACCACCGGTGGCACCTTCGTGGGCAGCTCCACCGCGGCCGCCGCGCTGCCCGCCACGATCGGCAACAACGGCTCGGCGAAGGTGAGCGCCACGATCGACCCGCTCAACCCGGGCTCGTACCAGATCTGCTGGGACATGGTGACGAACGGGCAGTTCTTCTCCGACTGGGGCGTACCCGTCTGGTGCGTGAGCCTGACCGTGCTCAACCTGCCGCCCCAGATCGACTCGATGTGGCCGGGCAGCGGGTACGTGGAGTCCACGCTGACGCCGGAGTTCACGGCGTCCGGCCATGACGGGGACGAGTGGCCCGGCGGGGAGCTGAACTTCATCTTCAACGTCTGCCTGGTCTCCGACCCCGGCACGTGCCCCGCGGCCGGTCTGGTCACGGGCGACTCCAACACCGGTGCCCAGACCGCGAGCTGGGCGGTGCCGCAGGGCAAGCTCAAGTGGGGCGAGCAGTACATGTGGCGCGTCCTGGTCACCGACGGCAAGGACTCCAGCCCGGCGTCCGGGTGGAGCACGTTCCGCACGGTCGTGCCGCAGCCTTTGGTCTCCTCACACGTCTCCGACAGCGCGGGCACGGCCGCCGTCAAGGGCATCGACCCGCTGACCGGCCAGTACGCGGCCACCACCACGGACGCGAGCCTCACCAGCGCCGGCCCCGCGCTGGCGGTCACCCGCTCGTACAGCAGCCTGAACTCGCGCACGGGGATGTTCGGCGTGGGCTGGACCACCGCCTACGACATGAAGATCGTCACCGACAACGACTTCACCGGCAACGTCGTGGTCACCTACCCCGACGGACGGCAGGCGCGCTTCGGCCGCAACCCCGACGGCACGTACGCCCCGCCCGAGGGCCGGTCGGTGAGCCTGGTGAAGACCGATCTGGCCTGGTTCCTGCGCGACAAGTCCGGCGGCGCGTACGTGTTCGACCCGAACGGCCGGCTGACCGCGATCTACGACGACGACCAGCACGCCGAGTACCTCACCTACAACGGCGACGGCACCCTAGCCAAGGTCGTGAACAAGGTCAGCGGCCGCGGCCTCTACTTCACCTGGAACAGCGGGGTGGTGACCTCGGTCGCCACCGATCCCGCCCAGGGGGCGCCCGCGTGGACCTACGGCTACGGCTACGGCTTGCTCGCCCAGGTCTGCCCGCCGGGCACGACGACGGCCTGCACGAAATACTCCTACAAAATGGTGTCGCACTACCGGACGGCCGTCGTGGACGCCGCCCCCGCGATGTACTACCGGCTCCACCAGAGCGCGGCCAACGAGGCCCGGCTGTTCGTCGGCCAGGACGACGCGGAGGCGGTCAACCTCTCCTACGGCGCGGCGGGCGCCCCGGCCGGGACCACGGACGGCTCGGCGACGTTCAACGGCACGAGCTCGTACCTGCGCATGCCGTACAGCGTGACCGACGAGACCACCTACGCGGCGGTCGGCATGTGGTTCAAGACCACGAAGGCCGGCGTGCTGTACGGCGCGCAGCTGAACACGCTGGAGGACTCCCGGGGCCCGCTGCCCTGGGGCTTCCTGCCGATGCTCTACGTCGGGACCGACGGGAAGCTGCACGGCCAGATGGCCGACGACGGCAGCTGCGGCTCGATGGCCTCGACCGCGGCCGTGAACGACGGGGCCTGGCACCACGTGGTGCTGACCTCGAGCGGGACCTGGCAGAGCCTGTACGTGGACGGGTCGATGGTGGCCAGCCGCACCAAGCAGATCAAGCCCACCCATCTCCCGTACGCCAGCGTCGGGGCCGGCTACACGACCACCTCGGGGTGGTGCCCCGCCGCGCCCGCCGACGCGCGCGGCCACTTCACCGGCCAGATCGACGACCCCGCCTTCTACACCCACCCGCTCGGTTCCACGTCGGTCGCCGCCCAGTACGCGGCCGGGCAGTACACGGGAGTGCTGGAGACGGTCAAGCTGCCCTCGGGCAAGCTGCAGGCCACGCTCGCGTACGACGCCCAGAACGACCGCGTCGCCTCGGTGACCGACGCGGGCGGCGGGAAGTGGCGGGTCTACCCGGCCCAGACGCAGGCCGGCACCGAGTACTACCCGAGCGCGGTCCTGGGCGCCCGGCCGCGCGAGTACTACCGCCTGGCCGAGTACTCCGGCACCCGGGCGGCCAGCGCGGCGTACGGCGACGGGCGCGACACCGACGCGACCTATCACAACGTCTCCCTGAACCAGACCGCGCCCATCTTCCTGGCCACCGGCGGCGACACGGCCGCCGGGTTCAACGGCTCCAGCTCCTACCTGGAGCTCCCCGACGGGGAGATCAAGGGCGGCGGAGATCTGTCGGCCGAGCTGTGGTTCAAGACCGCCAAGCCCGGCGTCCTGCTCGCCTACCAGGCCCAGGCCATCACCGACCCGGCCGGGCCGCAGGCGAATTACACGCCCGCGCTGTACGTCGGGACGGACGGCAAGCTGCGCGGCCAGTTCTGGGACGGCGCCGCGGTCGCGCCGATCACCACGGGCAAGAGCGTGACCGACGCGAGCTGGCACCACGTCGTGCTGACGGCCTCCGGCGGCACCCAGTGGCTCTGGCTGGACGGCGCCGTGGTCGGGACCAGGTCCAAGGGGCCGGTGTCCACGGTCGCGCAGAACCACGTCTACGTCGGCGCCGGCTTCATCGCCGGCAACTGGCCCGCCAAGCCCTCGGACACCCTGGGCCACTTCACCGGCACCATCGACGAGGTGGCGATCTACTGGAGCAGCCTGGGCACGGACGCGATCGAGGCGCACTACCAGGACGTCGCGACGTTCGGCATCCCCGCCACCACGGTGCTCGCCGCCGACCCGGGCGACAAGCCGATGGTCTACAGCTTCGACCCCCGGCACGGCGGCCGCCCGACCTCGCTGTACGACGCCTCGGGCGGCACCACGCGGTACGGCTACGACCTCAACGGCAACCTGGCCTCGGTGACCGACCCGGACGGGCACACCACCCAGCTGTTCAACGACGACCGGGGCAACGCGGTCATGAAGGTGACCTGCCGGGGCCCGCGCTCCTGCCAGACCTCCTACTTCACCTACTACCTGGACTCCGGCGACCCGCTGAACCCCCGCAACGACAAGCTCACCGGCGCGTACGACGCCCGGGCCGGCGCGGGGAACGACCCGGCGCACCGCACCGGCTACACCTACGACATCTCCGGCGACCTGCTCAGCGTCACCACGCCTCCCGTGAGCGGATCCGCCGGCCGTACCACCAGATACGCCTACACCGACGGCAGCGAGGCCGCCGTCGACGGCGGCACCACCCCGGACGGGCTGCTCGCCTCCGTGACCACCCCCGGCGGCAGGACCACCCGGTACGGCTACCGCCAGAACGGCGACCTCGCCCAGGTGGTGGACCCGGCCGGGCTCACCACGAAGTACGACTACGACGGCGCCGGCCGGCCCACCTCCGTGACCGAGGTCTCCGACACGTTCCCGAACGGCGTCGTCACCTCGATGGGGTACGACGCGCTCAACCACCTCACCGCCACCGTCGGCCCCGCGACCACGGACGCGATCAGCGGCGTCAAGCACCTGCCGTGGGTCATCTACACCTACGACGTCGACGGCAACGTCTCCAAGGTCGAGCAGACGGACCCCACCGGCAAGGACGCCACCCGCACCACGAACTACACCTACGACTCCGCGGCCCGCGTCTCGTCCGTCAAGGACGCCGCGGGCAAGACCACCACCTACGGCTATGACTCCTACGGCAACCTCACCAGCACCGTGGACGCCACCGGCGCCGACCACCGGCGCACCTACGGGCCGACCGGCCTGCTGCTGACCACCAGCATCGCCAACTGGGTCGGCGACCCGCTGGACAACGACGCCCCCAAGGAGCTCGTCCTCGAATCCCGCGCCTACGACCCGGCGGGGCGCCTGGCCACGGTCACCGACGCCATGGGCCGTACCACCCGCTACCGCTACTTCGACGACAACCTGCTCGAATCGGTCTGGGCCGAGGGCTTCCGCAACGCCGACGGGTCCACCCGGGACATCCCGCTCCAGCAGAACACCTACGACAGCGCGGGCAACCTCGTCCAGCGGATCACCGGCAACGGCAAGAGCACGACCGCGTACACCGTGGACGCCGCCAACCGCACCACCGAGGCCCTGCTCGACCCCACCGGCATCAAGCGCAAGACCACGTACGGCTACGACGACGACGATCACCTGATCACCCTGGTCCAGGCCCAGAACAGCGGCTACACGTGGACCACGTACGAGCTCGACCCGCTGGGCCGGCCCCTCTCCCAGAAGGTCTGGGACGGCGACAATTGGCTCACGACCGCCTGGACCAGGGACCAGCGGGGCCTGCCGCGGACGCTGACCGACCCGCGCGGCGCGGTGACCGACTACACCTATGACGAGGCGGGCCGGCTCACCACGACCAAGGCGCCGACGGTGGCCATCGAGCACTTCGGCGGCGCGCCGTACAACGTCAGGCCGACGACGCGGACCGGCTTCGACAGCTTCGGCGACGTCGTGACGAGCGAGGACGCCGAGGGCTACCGGACCACGATCACCTACGACGCCATGAGCCGGCCGCTCGTCCTCACCCTGCCCGCCTACACGCAGCTCGGCGCCGGAGCCACGGTGACCGGGAGCACCACCAGGACGTACGACGCGCTGGGCCGCATGACGAGCGTCGTGGACGCGCTCGGCCACGGCGACACCTACACCTACAACCAGCTGGGCAACGTGGTCGCCACCACGGACGCGGCGGGCAACCGGTCGCGGTCGGGCTTCGACGCGGCCGGCGAGTGGCTCTGGACGCGGGACCAGGCGGGCCGGGTGACCGGGGCGACGTACGACGACCTCGGCCGCCGGGTCTCCACCACCGCCGTCGAACGCACACCGGCCGCGGCCGGCTACACCACGACCTACGAGTACGACGACGCGGGCAACCTGACCTACGTCAACACGCCGTCGGGCGCGCGCAGCCAGTTCGGCTACAACGCGGCGGGCGAGGTCGTGGTCGACGTCAACCCGCTGAACCAGGCCCACTGGTACACCCGCGACCACGCCGGCCGGGTGACCAAGGTCCTCAACCCGGACGGCACCGGCAGCACCCTGGCGTACGACGGCGCCGGCCGGGCGACCGCGATGGCCGACCTCGACGCGTCGGGCGGCCAGCTGCGGTCGATGACGATCGGCTACGACGCGGGGGGCAACCCGGTCACCGTCAACCGGCCCGGCGGCGGGGTCGCCACCTACGACTACGACGCGCTGAACCGGATGACCGGCCAGCACGAGAAGACCACGTCCGCGCACTCCGTCACCACGACCTTCGGCTACGACGCCGCGGGCAACCGGACCCGCTTCACCGACGGCAACGGCAACGCGACCTCGTACGCCTACAATCCGTGGAACCTCCAGACGGCGATGCTCGTCCCGGCGACCACGGCGTACACGACGCCCGCCCAGCGCCAGACGATCACCGACTACGACGCGGCCGGCCGCCCCTTCCAGGTCACCAAGCCGGGCGGGGTCACCGTCGCCCGCACCTTCGACGCGCTGGACCGGCTGACCGCGGAGACCGGCGCGGGCGCCGAGAGCGCCACGACCGCCCACAGCTTCGGCTACGACGCCGTGAGCCGGCTCACCTCGGCCGGGGGCGACACCTTCGGCTACGACGATCGCGATCATCTCGTCAGCACGGCGGGGCCGTCCGGCACGGCGTCCTTCACCTACGACGCCGACGGCCGCATGAAGACCCGCACCGACAAGGCGGGCACCGCCGCCTACGACTACGACGCGGGCAGCCGCCTCGCCACGGTCCGCGACCCGCTCACCGGCGGGACCGCGACCTACACCTACGACTCGATGGACCAGCTCAAGGGCGTGGACTACGGCGGGGCCAAGCGCTCCTTCGAGTACGACGCGCTGCACCGGCCCACCTCCGACACGCTCAAGACGGCAGCGGGCGCGACGCTGGCCGCCATCGGCTACGGCTACGACGACGCCGACCGGCTCACCAGCAAGACCACGACCGGTACGGCGGGCGCCGGGGCCAACACCTACGGCTACGACCTGGCGGGCAGGCTGACCTCGTGGAACTCGGTCGCGTACGAGTACGACGACGCGGGCAACCGGACCAAGGCCGGCCCGGCCGCCGCCGTCTACGACGCGCGCAACCAACTGGTCTCCGACGGGTCGGCCGGCTACGCCTACACGGCGCGCGGCACCCTCAGATCCAGGACGCCGAGCGGCGGGAGCGCGAGCGCGACGAGCTACGACGCGTTCGACCGGATGATCAGCGACGGCGCCACGACCTACGCCTATGACGGGCTGGACCGGCTCGCCTCCACCGCGGGCGTCACGTTCAGCTACTCCGGGCTGGGCAACACCCCGGCCGCGGCGGGGACCGAGCTCTACGGCAGGGACCCGGCGGGCGACCTCGTGTCCGTCGCGGGCCTGTACGCCTACACCGACCGGCACGGCGACCTCACCGCCACCTTCACCGGCGCGGGCGCGCTGACCGATTCGGTGGCCTACGACCCGTACGGGAAGGTCGTCGCCAGCTCGGGCACCAAGCGGGGCGTCGGCTACCAGGGCGGCTGGACCGACCCGGCCAGCGGCAAGGTCAACATGGCCGCCCGCTGGTACGACCCCGGCACCGGCGCGTTCCCCAGCAGGGACACGCTCGAGGTGGATCCGGTGCCGTCGATGAAGGGCAACCGCTTCACCTACGCGGACGGCGACCCGCTCAACCGGGTGGACCCGACCGGCCACTTCGGCTGCCCCGCCTTCGTGTGCGGCACCGCCAAAGAAGTGATCAAGGTCGTCAAGGTGGACATCGCCCGGCCGATCTGGAACGCGGCCGACTACATCCTCGTCGGCGGCGGGGAGGTCGGCGCGGCCGCGCGCGGCTCACGGGTCTGCGGTCCGGTCTGGCTCTACTGTCTCGCGGCGGTCGGCGTCGGCGCGGGCCTGGGCTACTTCGCGGGCAAGTGGTGGAAGAACAACTGGTGGAAGGGCTGGCCGGACGGCAGCGGGCCGTACATCGAGTATCCGGACGGCGGCAGCTCGCCGGGCAAGGGCAGGACCGGCGGCGGCCCGGGCGAGGACACCCCCGGCACGGGCGGGAAGGGGCCGCACAAGACACCCAAGACGGATCCTCCGCCGCCGCCTCCGCCGCCCACGCCCCAGGAGCTCGCCGACATCGCCGCGAAGACGCGCGCGACCAGGCCGGGCCCCATCGACCACGACCGGCTGCCCGGTCCGGCGGGCACCTCGCTGGCCGACGCGCTCGACAAGGGGCTCACGCACAGGGTCGACAACGCCATCGACAAGATCCTGGACAAGGTCGGCGTGGCCTTCACCCCGACCGAGGCCGGGGCGGGCGACGGGCAGCCCAACGGCGGGTTCGCCCCGGCCCCGCACGTCGTCGGCCAGTGCTCGGGGGTGTTCGGCGCGGACGCGATGCAGGACTGCCGCGTCGATCCGGGCCCGGGCGTCCCGCAGGACCCGTCGGTGCGGCTGGACCCCTGCCGCGGCGTGACGGGCGCCGGCTCCTCCTGCCTCTCCACACCCGGGCCGCTCGGGACCGCGAGCGCCGGCGACGGATCCGGCACGGGGGCGCGCGGGCCGCTCGCCGCCGACGACCCCTTCGTGCTGGCACGCGCCGGCGACCGGCCGCGCTGGGCCGCCAGGCTCCCGATGAACATGGACACGGTCCGGCGGGTGGCCCAGGACTGGGACATCCGGATCGACGACCTGACCATCAAGATCGACAAGAGGATGGACGGGCTGGCCGGCGTGACCTACCCCGACCAGACGGTCCTGCTCCGGCGGGCCGCCTTCCGCAGCGAGGAACTGCTGGCCCGCACCCTCGCCCACGAGCGGTACCACGTGGAGGACCTGCGCCAGGGCGGCGTCTATCCGAGGTCCAAGGAAGAAGCGGGACCGTACGAGGACCGGGCCTACGCCTTCGAGGACGAGTGGTGGGCCAACCATCCACGTAACCAGTGACGGAAGATGGACGTGTACGCAGAGGACAGCACCGAGGCGGACCCGTTGCCGAACACCCATGACGAGGCGCTCCGATGGGAGAGCTGGCTGCACGCCTACGAGCAGGCTCGTGCCGAGCTGCCCGGACCGATCTCCGGGCCTTGCCCGAACTGCGGACGGGCCTGCCTCCGCCTGGTGTACCGGCTCAGGATCCCTCACCTGCTCGTCGGTGAGGCCCACTTCTGGTGCGACCACTGCCTGAAGGGGCCTTACCTCGGCAGCGTCGAGATCCCCGAGGCGGCCGCGGGGGAGGCGGACGAGCAGGCGTACCAGCGGCTGGAAGCCACGATCCCGGACTACGAGCTCGTCCCCCCTGCGATCTAGGCGGTGTCCGGGCCGTAGAGCGCGGCCAGGTCCTCGGAGGTGGACCACCGGCTGTAGGTGGGCGACTGCGGCCAGCCGTCGGGCGAGTCCTGCCACACCTCCTGCCGCCCGTACGGCAGCAGGTCGATCAGCGCGAAGGTGTGGGTGAGCTGCTCGGTGCCCCGGCCGTTGGTGTGCCAGGTGCGATAGACGGTGTCGTCGTCACGCAGGAACACGTTGACGGCGAAGCCTTCTCCGGGCGGTGCGCCGACGTCGGCGCCGAACGGGCTGTTCGCGGTGGAGTACCAGGTCATGTTGTTCCCGACCCGCCGCTTGTAGGCGAGTGCCTCGTCGATCGGGCCCTGGGTGACGACGACGAAGCGGGCATCGTAGTTGTCCAGGAACTCCAGCCGGGTGAACTGCGAGGTGAACCCCGTGCAGCCCGGGCACTGCCACTCCTTGCCCGGGAACCACATGTGGTTGTAGACGATCAGCTGCCTCTTGCCTTCGAAGACGTCCGCCAGCCGAACCGGTCCGTCCTCGCCCTCAAGGGTGTAGTCCGGCATCCGCACCATCGGCAGGCGGCGGCGCTGGGCGGCGACGGCGTCGAGTTCCCGCGTCGCGGCCTTCTCCCGGGCACGCAGTGCTTCGAGCTGACGCTGCCAGGTGTCGGCGTCGACGACGGGCGGTAGTGCCTTTGTGCTCATGGTCCCTCACTGATCACGTGCGGAGTTTGCAGGTGCATCGGTAGAGACCTGGCCCGGCCGCCGAACTCATCGGTGGCCGGCCTGCTTTTGGGCAGCCTGTTCGAGGCGTTCGCGGTAGTCCGTCCACCACGTCTGGTCGGCGCCCGGCAGGAGATCGTTGTCCTGGCGGCCGACGGCGCCGTCGATCAGCTCGCGGACGATGTCGGCGTGACCGGCGTGGCGGTTGGTCTCGGCGAGCACGTGGACGAGGACGCGGTGCAGGGAGACGGGGTTGCGGTCGGCCGGCCACCAGGCGACCTCACCGGTCGCGTCCAGGGGCAGCTCCTCGATCGTGGCGTCCGCGTGGGCCCAGGCGCGACGGTAGAGGGCGATGATCTGCTCGCGGGACTCGTCGGGCGTCGCCCACATGTCCGCGTTCTCCTCGGCGTCCTGCTCGAGCCAGGGCAGCGGCTCGCCGGACGGGCGGCCGAAGGTGTCGCCGAAATAGCCGAGCTCGACGCCGGCCAGGTGTTTGACCAGACCGAGGAGATTGGTGCCGGTCGGAGTCAGGGGGCGGCGGACGTCGTACTCGGAGAGGCCGTCGAGCTTCCACAGGAGGGACGCGCGGACGGTCTTGAGATAGTGATGGAGGTCCGCTTTCGGGTCTGATGTCTGCATGTCGGGCATTGTGCCAGGTGTCCGCGCCGGTGGCCGGGCCTCTATCCTGGGGCTGCCGCTTCGGCCGGACGGTCACGGAGGATCGGAAGCCCTTTGAGACATCGGACTTTCCTCGCCGCACGCATCGACCAGTGGTCACGCGAGCACCCCAGGCGGCTGGATCTGGCACTGACCGGTTTGATGTGGCTGGTTTCCGGCCTGCCGAGCGCTCTCGCGGGGCTGCCCGCCTTCCTCGTCGCGACGGCGGCCATTCTCCCGCTCGTCGTGCGGCGACGCTTCCCGGCCGCGGTACTCCTCTGGTCGGCCGCGGTCTTCGGCGTCCAGCTCATGGTGGTGCCGATTCCGTTGCCGGCCAACCTCGCGCAAGCGGTCGTCGTCTACACCGTTGCCGCGCACGTCGTCTCTCTGCCGATCCGCCTGCTCGCCCTCGGTGCCGCGCTGGCCGGGAGCGTGCTCGCCGGTCTCCGATGGAGCACGCCGCCGGAATACCCGGTCAACGTGTTCAAGAACGCGGTGGTTCTGGGGATTCTGTCGGTGCTGGTCTGGGTCATCGGCAATCTCGTCCGCGGCCGCCAGGCCAACATGAGTGCGCTGCGTGAGGCGAGTGCCCGGCTCGAGGAGAGCCGGTTGCACCGCGAACGGTTCGTCGTGCAGCAGCAACGTGTCGCCGCGGCACGGGAGATCCACGACATCGTGGCCCACTCTCTCACCGTCGTGATCGTGCAGGCCGACGGCGCGGAGTACGCCGCCGA
The DNA here is from genome assembly GCF_053590415.1 of Nonomuraea sp. NPDC003201. Lineage (NCBI taxonomy): Bacteria > Bacillati > Actinomycetota > Actinomycetes > Streptosporangiales > Streptosporangiaceae > Nonomuraea > Nonomuraea sp. NPDC003201. Next base: position 3,167 of record NZ_JBSFTC010000240.1, on the reverse strand, counting down.
GCACGCGCAACCCTGGGACCGCGGGGACGCGGGAAGGGTCTTCGCCACCATCGGGCGTACCGCGCGGTCGGCCCTCGCCGAGGTGCGTGGCGTCATCGAGGTTCTCCGTGAGGCCGACGCCGACGGGCCGGACGAACCGCGCGGGGCCGGGCTGGGACTCGCCGAGCTGCGGCAGCTCGTGGACTCGGTACGGGCGGCGGGACTCGCCGTGGAGGTCGAAGCAGAGCCGGCCGCGTTCGACGACGTTCCCACCGCGATACGGTTTGCTGTGCTCCGTGTCGTCCGGGAGTCACTGACGAACGTGTTGAAGCACGCCGGCCCGTACGCGGCGGCGCACGTGGTGGTCGCGAGGGCACAGGGAGGGATCATGGTACGAGTCGAGGACGACGGAGTCGGTGTCGCCGACCCGATCGCGGACCACGGCTCCGAGCCTGGCTACGGCCTCGACGGCATGCGGGAGCGTCTGCGCGCTCTGGGCGGAGTCCTGGAGGCGGGTCCACGCCCCGGCGGCGGGTTCGCAGTCGATGCCGCGATCCCCGTCGCCGTTCTGCCGCCTTCCGCGCGACCCGCGGGCTTCGCCGCCGCGCCGGGTGGCACGGGGCGAAGCGGCGAGCGATGAGCCCCGGCCGCGTCATCCGCGTCTTCCTGGTGGACGACCAGGAGCTGGTACGGACCGGGTTCGAGATGATCCTCGACGCCACCCCGGACCTGCGGGTCGTCGGATCGGCCGCCGACGGGCGGACGGCCCTGGACGCGCTGCGGCGGCCGGAGCACCGTGCGGACGTCGTCCTGATGGACATCCGCATGCCGGGGCTCGACGGCGTGGAGACCACCCGGCGGCTGCTGGCCACACCCGACCCGCCACACGTCGTCATGCTGACCACGTTCGACGACGATGAGCTCGTCCTGGCCGCCCTTCGAGCCGGGGCGGCCGGGTTCCTGCTCAAGGACGCGGGCGCGGCGGAGTTGCTGGCGGCGATCCGGGCAGCCGCCGCCGGGGAGGCGCCTGTCGCGCCGAGGCTCGTACGTCGCCTGATCGACTCGTTCGTCCTCGCACCGCCCGTGACCACACCCGCCGAGCCCCCGCCCGCCGCCGCGTCCAGACTGGAGCGTCTCACCACCCGCGAACGCGAGATCCTCGCCTCCGTCGGCCTGGGACTCACCAACGCCGAGATCGCCGCGCGGCTTCAGCTGGCGGAGTCGACCGTCAAGACGCATCTCGGCTCGGTGCTGCGCAAGCTCGAGCTACGCGACCGTGTGCAAGCGGTCATCCTCGCGCAGACACAGGGGCTGACCGGCTGATCCCGATCGCGAGAGCGCAGATCGCCGTGCCGGCGAGCACGAACAGCCCGGTGTCACCGGCCAGGTACTCGCGCACCACCACGGGCTGCTCGGTCGAGATCGCGTGCTCCAGCAACAGGGCGAAGGTGGCGTTGTGCGCGAAGTGGGCCAGCACGACCGGCCACACGCTGCCGGACATGACGCGCAGATACCCGAAGAGGAACGAGAACGCGATCACCGAGCCACCGAACAGCAGGAGCACCAGGCTTCGGTTCCCTTCGCTGTGGTAATACGGCGTGAACAGGATGTACGGCAGGTGCCAGGCGATCCAGACCAGCCCGACCACGAGCATCGCCGAGCGCTCGCCCAGGAACGCGAGCCGCGGCTGCAGGTAGCCCCGCCAGCCGATCTCCTCCGCGAACGACAGGATCGGCCCGGTGACGGACACGGCGATCACCGACTGAAGCCAGTCGCCCTGCGGCGCGGTGAACCGGCCGAAGCCGAGCGCGACCGCACCCGCGGTGGCGAGCAGGCAGACGCCGGCGGTGGTGGCGAGCGCGAGCGGCCAGGTTCGCAGGCCGAGCCGTCCCATGCCGAGTCGGCGCCACCCGTCCCTGGAATACCCCTCTCGGGTGATGACGAGCAGCATGGCGATCACGACGAGCAGCGGCGAGAGGGCGAGGACGAGCCCTCCGGCGATGCCGGCGGTGCCCAGCGAGATCGTGAGCACGAGGACGATGAAGACGATCGACGTAGCGCGATCAGAGAGCCGTTCGAACACAGGCAGACCTTCCTTGGGGGAACCGGCCTGGCCAGTGTTCTCGACCGCGTCGTCGCCGCCATCCACCGGCGATCCGAATTTCGGCCGCCGCTGACCTGCCCCTTCCGCCCGCGGGACTAGGCCGCTGGTCCCGGAAGCCGGCGCTCACTCGACTGTCATTCCGCGTCCGGTGGCAACGGGACGTCGTAGGCGTTGAGCACCATCGAGATGGCGGCGTACTGCGCGATCAGGAAGACGAGTTCGGCCGTGCCGGACTCGCCGAAGGCGCCGGCCGCGGAGCGATAGAGCGCTCCCGGAAGCGGCGCGCCGGCATGGAGGCGAGCCGCCACATCGTGCGCGACCGACTCCTCCCGCGTCAGCTCCGGAGGCCGTTGCCCGGCGACCAGCCCCGCGACGACGCCGTCCGGCAGCCCCGTCTCCACCGCGATCCTGCTGTGAGAGTAGAGCTCGTACGCGGCGCCGTACCGGGAACCCGTGGTGAGGATGGCGACCTCACGCACCCGCGCCGGAAGCACACTGCCGTCCGTGACCGTCGTGAACCATTCCAGCAGCGGCCGGGCGAGGCCGGGAAAACGCAGCATCACGGGAAACGGGTGACCTCGGCGAGCCGGCGGTCTCCTGCCGGACCGTACGTCTGGTCCGCGTGGCTCCACACCACGATCGGCACCGCGCGGTCGGCGTCGACAGAGGAGGTGATGGTCGACTCGACGACGGCCTCGCCCGGAACACCGGTGTGCTCGGCGAAAGCCGCCACGAGGCGCACCATCGCGACGGTGACCCACGCGACGGCGCCCTCGCCGAGTGCCCACACTTCACCGCCGTCCGGGGGACTGTCGCGAAGTGTGCCCAGCTGGAGCGCGCCGAGCGCGGAGCCGTCCGCGTGGAGCTCGCAGTAATACGTGCCGGCCGGTTGGCCCGGACGCCGCGACGGCACGAAGGTCAGCCGGCCCGCGTGCGTCTCCGGCGGCTCGGATCCGATGGCGACCGGTGCGGGCCAGCCGGTGACGTGCTGACGTACCCATCGCCGCAGCTCGTCGCCGCTCGCCGCGCCGAACTCGACCGGTGCAGGGCTGACCGGCACCGCACCGACCACGAGCCACGGCGA
>NZ_JBSFTC010000239.1:0-17563 GCF_053590415.1 Nonomuraea sp. NPDC003201 | reverse complement strand
ACGCTCGACCACCGCTCCCGGCCCCAGGCAGGGTCGCCCACCAGCGGCGTCGCGCCGGCCAGGTCGGCCGCGAGCACGGCGGTGAGCAGCTCGACCGGGTCCGCCAGGCCGATCGCGACCAGCGCGCCCGGGCCGATCCCGCGGCCGAGCAGGTGGCGGGCGGCGCCGTGGATCCGTTCGGCGAGCTGGGCGTAGGTGAGCTCGCCGGAGGGGCCGCACACCGCCGGGTGCGAAGGGCGTTCGGCGGCGTGCCGCATCACGTGTTGTGCTACGGGCATCGAGCGGTCAACGCCCCTCGCCGGAGCGCAGCCGTTCGCGGTGCACGGCCGGGACCGCGTCCGGGTAGGCCCGCTGCGTGCCCCTGGCCACGCCGGACGCCAGCACCACCTTGATCAGGTCGCCGGGCAGGAAGACGAGGCTGGACACCGCCGTCGCGCCCAGGGACACCCCGGTGACGAGCGACTGGACGGGGATGCCGAACAGGTAGACCACCCCGATCCCGCCCACCAGGCACGCCACCATCAGCGGGAAGATCCCCGGGTTGCGGCCCGCGCGCTCGACGAGCCAGCCGGTCACCGCCGCGCCCGGGATCCAGCCGATCAGGTATCCGGCCGACGGCATGGCGAACACGCCGAGCCCGCCCCGGCCGCCCGCCAGCAGCGGCAGGCCGACGGCGACCAGCACGAGCAGCACCACCACGGCCAGCGCGGCCCGCCACGTGCCGAGGATCGCCCCTGCCAGCATCACGCCGAGGGTCTGGAGCGTGATCGGGACCGCGTTGCCGAACAGGTTGAACGAGCCGGGCACGCCCAGCACCGCGATCAGCGCCGCGAACACGGCCACCCGCGCCAGGTCGCCCGTGGGGAACCCGCGCCGCTTCGATGCATCCATCATGGGCACGATCCCACACCAGAACCACACGCTTCAGGCATGGAGGGATCCCACAACTTTCCGGGTGTTCCTCTGCGAACGTTCGATACCTTGTCCACAACTGCGGTCAGGCCGCCAGGCGGAGGGCCCGGGCCACGTCGGAGGCGGACGAGGAGGTCTCCGTCGAGGAGTAGCCGCCGCGCAGGGAGGCGTCCAGGTCCTTCAGGCCGTTGCCGCTGAGCGTGATCACGATCCGCAGGCCCGGCTCCAGCAGGCCCCGCTCGTGCCGGTCGAGCAGGCCCGCGACGCCGGCCGCCGAGGCGGGCTCGGCGAAGACGCCGTCGCGGCGGGCCAGCAGCCGGTACGCGGCGAAGATCTGCTCGTCGGTCACCGCCTCGATCAGCCCGCCCGACTCGTCGCGGGCGGCCACGGCGCCGTCCCAGGTGGCCGGGTTGCCCACGCTGATCGCGCTGGCCGCCGTCTGCGGAGCCGCCACGGGAGCGCCGTGGACGAGCGGGGCCGCCCCGGCCGCCTGGAAGCCCCACATGCGCGGCCGCCGCCCGGCCAGGCCGGCGCCGTGGTAGGTGCGGTAGCCGCCCCAGGTGGCGGTGATGTTGCCGCCGTTGCCGACCGGCAGGCAGTGCACGTCGGGCGCCTCGCCGAGGGCGTCCACGATCTCGTAGGCGACCGTGCGCTGCCCGGCCAGGCGCAGCTCGTTGCCGACCGAGTTGACCAGCGCGATCGGGTGGTGGGCGGCCAGCTCGCGGGCCACGCGCAGGCAGTCGTCGAAGTTGCCGTCGATCTCGACGATCTCGGCGCCGTAGCGTACGGCCTGGCTCAGCTTGCCGAGCGCGATCCGTCCCTTGGGGACCAGCACGGCGGCCGTCACCCCGGCGCGGGCGGCGTAGGCGGCGGCCGAGGCGCTGGTGTTGCCGGTGGAGGCGCAGATGACGGCCTGGGCCCCGGCCTCGGCGGCCTTGCTGATCGCCACCGTCATCCCGCGGTCCTTGAACGAGCCCGTCGGGTTGGCCCCCTCGACCTTCAGCCAGACCTCGCAGCCGGTGAGCTCCGACAGGTGCGCGGAGCGCAGGAGCGGGGTGTTGCCCTCGTTGAGCGAGATGGAGGGGGTGTCGGCGGTGACCGGCAGCCAGCGCCGGTAGTCGCTGTCGATCAGGCCATGCCAGGTTCTCATGCCCGCACCGTAACATTCGTTTCGCGAACCTGGGTAGCCGGTGTTGATGTAACATTTGTCATTGTGGAGAACGATCCGGTGGCAGACCGCCTCAGCGCCGTCTATCCCGAGCTGCCGCCCGGGGAGCGCGCGATCGTGCGGGTGCTGCTCGACGACTATCCGTTCGCGGCGCTGGGCTCGCTGCGGGCGCTGGCCGAGCGCGCCGGGGTGAGCCCGCCGACGGCGTCGCGGCTGTTCGACCGGCTGGGGTACGGAGGGTTCGCCGACTTCCAGGCCGCGGTGCGTGACGGGGCGCGGGGGCGGTCGCGGCTGCTGGAGTTCGTCTCGCGCGCGCCCGACTCCCCCGCCGCCAGTCCCGAGCTGCGGCAGGCCGCCGAGGACCTGCGCGCGGGGCTGGACGGCACGCTCGCCGCCGCCACGGACCCGCTCCTCGACGCGTCCGCGGCCCTGCTCGCCGAGGCCAGGACCGTGTGGGCGCTGGGCGGGCCGCTGAGCGAGCTGGCCGCCGAATACCTGATCCGCCAGCTGGCCAGCCTGCGGCCCGGCGCGCACCGGGTGCCCGACTCCGTGCCGGCCCGGGCGCGTACCGTGCTGGATCTGAAGGGGTCCGACCTGGTGGTGGCGTACGACTTCCGGCGCTACTCCTCCGGCACCGCCCGCTTCGTCAAGGCCGCGCGCGCCCGGGGAGCGCGGCTGGTGCTCGTCACCGACGCGTGGGAGTCGCCGCTGGCCGCCGAGGCGGAGGTGCTGATCAGGCTGCCGCGCGAGGCCGCCGGGCCGATCGCGCCGCTCGCCCACGAGATCGCCGTCACCGAGCTGCTGCTCGTCGCCACGGCCGCCCGCCTGGCCCCCACCGAGCGGCTGGCCGACCTCGACGCGCTCAGCCAGACGCTGTGAGCCTCTTGTAGAAGAAGCTGCAGTCCTGGAGCGTGCCGTCCGGGGATCCGGCGTAGTCGGGGACGATGCCGTAGCGGGTCCAGCCGCCCGTGCGGTAGACGTGCTCGGCGGTGCTGCCGGTCTCGGTGTCCAGGAGCAGCAGGTACGCCCCGGCGTCGAGGGCGGCCTGCTCGGCGGCCTCCAGCAGGGCGCGTGACAGGCCCCGGCCGCGGGCTTCGCGGTGGACCATCAGCTTGACGATCTCGGCGCGGTGGCGGGCGTTCGGCTTGCTCGCCAAGGCGAGGCTGACGGTGCCAATGACGGGGCCGGTGACGGCGCTCCCGTCGCGGCACACCCACACCAGGAGGCTGCCGTCGGCCACCGACGGAGCCTGGGACCGCCACCAGGCGGCGGCCTCCTCGTGGCCGAACGGCGCGAGAAAGCCCACGGACGCGCCGCTGTCCACGGCGTCGACCAGCAGGCCGGCCAGCTCCTTGACGTCGGCGTCGAACCCGTCGGCGGTCAGGCGCTCGATGGCGGGCATGGGGTTCCTCCGGGGTCTCCAGGTGAAGGTCATGGGAGGACGATCAGGAGGGCGTACCGGACCGGGTCGGGGCCGGGGCAGCGGAAGCGGGACGGCCCCCACAGGCGGAAGCGCAGGCAGTCGCCCGCCTCCACGGTGTGCGTGTGACCGTTGGCGGTGATCTCCACGGCCCCCTCCAGCACCCAGATGTGCTGCTCCAGGCCGGGCACCGGCGACGCGTCGTACGAGATGTCCGCCCCCGGCCGGAGCCTGCCCTCCACGACCTCGCCCCGCATCCCGGGGTGGGGCGGCGACACCGAACGCCGGACGAACCCGGACTCCTCATCCCGGAACACCGCCTGCGCCCCCGCTCGTACGAGCTGCGGCGGCTCGGCCTCCACCTCGGCCAGCAGCCGCGACATCGTACGCCCGTAGACGGCGCACAGCCTGCCCAGCAGCGCGGCGGTCGGGCTGATCTCGCCCCGCTCCAGCCGAGACAGCGTCGAGCGGCTGATCCCCGAGTGGCTCGCCAACTCCTCCAGCGACCAGCCCCGCTCGACGCGCAGCTCCGCGAGCCGCCCGGCGAGCCGGACCTCGACCTCCTCCATCCGTCTCATATAAGAGAACATATCCCAAATCTGGGATCAGCGGCGACGCCGCACCTTGATGTCACGCATGTCGGTCACCGCGAGCTGCAGGATCTCGTACGGATACCCGTGCGTCTCCAGCGCCTCCATCGCCCCCAGCGCCGCCTCGTCCTCGCCGTCGTCGGGCCCGGCGGGCACCTGACAGCGGAAGGTGAAGGCCGTGACGCCCGCGTCATGGGTGAAGGTCCCGGCCTCGGTGTACGCCGCGCCGCTTGCGGCCACCACGGCGGCCCGGCCGGCGTCGTCGAGCCCCTTGAACTTGCCCCTGATCGTCACCCTGAACACGGTCATCCCTTTCGTACGGCATAGGCCAGGACACGCTCGCCCAGCAGCCCTTCTGCGACATCCATCAGCTCCAGCACGGCGGCGGCGATGGCGTCGGGCGGCTCGCCCGCGACCGTCCGCCGGCCGATCTCGGCGTAGACCAGCGCGTGCAGGCACCCGATGTGCCAGGCCGCCACGCGCGGCAGCGGATCGCCCTCGGCCGCCCCGGTCTCCTCGGCCAGCACCACAGCCAGCTCGTCGGTCATCCGGCGGCCGAGGTCGTCCAGCCGGGCGGCCAGCGTGGGCGCGGCCCGCATCATCTCCAGCACCCGCCCGAACCCCTCCGTCAGCCCCACCTGGCGCTCGCGCCCGCGCACCTCCGCACGCAGCCGCGCCAGCACCGCCCCGGCCGCCGACTGACCGGGCGGGCGCTCCCGCACGATGTCGGCCAGCCGGTGCGGCGAGGCCTCCTCCGGCGGCAGGACGAGGTCCTCCTTGGCCGGGAAGTAGTTGTAGACGGTGTTCACCGACACCTCGGCGGCCGCCGCGACCTCGGCGATCGTGACGTGCTCGAAGCCGCGCTCCACGAACAGGCCGATGGCCACGCCGATGATGCGCTGCCGGGTCTGCCGCTTCTTCCGCTCCCGAAGCCCCTCCACCATATCTGGAGTCTACTCCAAATTTGGAGTCCATTTCAGTTTTCTGGGCCTGATGGACAGCGCCGAGCGCGACATGATCACATTGGGCTCGCTCACTCGCCTAAGTGTTCGGAGATGACCCATGGTCAAGCGCAACATCCTCCGGTCTTTAGCCCTTGCCGCCCTCTTCCTGAGCGTGACCGCTCCGGGCGCCGCGGCCGACGACAAGCCCGCCGACCCGACGGCTCCGGGACCGGTCTACAAGACGGTCACCGATCGGAGCGGCCTGCTCTCGCTCCAGACCTTCGGCCGTCCCGACGGCAAGGACATGGTCTTCCGGATCTCCGGCAGCGTGTACGCCAACATCGAGGGCAACAGCCTGGACCCGGCGATGCGGCACGGCCAGAAGCTGTTCAACATCGAGGGCTACAACATCAGGCGCCTGTACCGGGTGCCGGACACGACGCAGCTCTACCAGCTCTCCCGCGAGATCGTCTTCTACACCGACCCCGCCGATCCCACGCGGGTCCTGCGGGAATGGAAGAACCCGATCGACCAGACGACCTATCCGGTCATCCCCATCAACAACGACACGGTGAACTTCGGCCCCTTCAACATCACCTCCGCCTACGTGGGCCCGCCGGTGCGCCAGCTGCATGATGAGAACGTGTGGACCAGTGACATCCCCGTACGCGCCGACTTCGGCACCACGCTCGGCGAGCGGTTCGGCCTGGTGGGCGGCGTGTACGCGGCCCAGGAGATGTTCGACTTCTCCGTGGACGAGCGCGAGGCGGCCGCCAGGACCGTTCCGGGCACCGTCCCCTCCGGGGCCATGGAGACGAAGATCAGCTGGGCGCGGACGAGCCCGTGGGCGCCGTTCATGTGCCTGGCCGAGAGCGACGTACGCGGCCAGCTCACCTACCACGCCCGCAGCTGGTCCCTGAGCTCCTACGCCGAGATCGAGCCGTGGCTGCGCGCCGAGGTCGAGACGAACCACCCGCTCTTCAAGGCCGCCCCCACCGCGCCCGGCGCCAGCGAGAACTCCTGGAGCTCCTTCTACAACAAGCAGCTCGGCAAGGGCGCCACCACCTGGTCGTCCTGGTGCGCGGCCAACGGGCGCGCATGACCGCCTACACGGCGCTGGCGCTCCAGATGGAGACCAGGGCCGTCAACGCCGCCGCCGACCCCAGGTCCGCCATCCGCGCCGCCATCGAGCGGATCGGCGAGCAGGTCGGCGGCAGCAAGGCCTGGCTCGGCCGCGACCTGCGCCTGGTGGTGCTGCCCGAGTACGTGCTGACCGGCTTCCCGATGCGCGAGAGCTTCGCCGAGTGGCGCGACAAGGCCGCGCTCGACCCCGGCGGCCCGGAGTACGAGGCGCTGGCCGGGATCGCCGCCCGGCACGAGGTCTACCTGTGCGTGAACGCCTATGAGCGCGACGAGCACTTCCCCGAGCTGTACTTCCAGGCGTCGGTGATCCTCTCTCCGCAGGGTGCGCCGGTCCTGCGCTACCGCAGGCTGCACTCGATGTTCACGCCGAGCCCGTACGACGTGTGGGAGCGCTACCTGGAGATCTACGGCATCGACGGGGTGCTGCCGGTGGCCCGCACCGAGATCGGCAACCTGGCGGTGCTGGCCTCGGAGGAGATCCTCATGCCCGAGCTGGCCCGCACGCTGGCCCTGCGCGGCGCCGAGGTCTTCTGCCACCCCACCTCCGAGGCCTCCTCACCGGCGCTGACCCCGAAGGCGATCGCCCGCCGCGCCAGGGCCGCCGAGAACCTGGCCTACGTGGTCTCGGCCAACAGCGGCGGCCTGAGGGGCATCCCGATCCCCGGCGACTCCACCAACGGCGGCTCGGAGGTCCTCGACCACCAGGGACGCGTGCTCGCCCAGGCGGGCGCGGGCGAGTCGCTGGTGGCCGCCGCCGAGCTGGACGTGGGCGCGCTGCGCCGGCTGCGGCGGCGGCCCGGCATGGGCAACCTGCTGAGCAGGGTGAAGACGGGGCTGTGGGCCGAGGAGTACGCCAGGCACGACGGCGAGCGGCCCGGCGGCCTGTCGCAGGGCGCGCGCGATCGGGCCTGGTTCGCGGCCCGGCAGGTCGAGGCGATCGAGCGCCTGTACGGCCCGGGCGACTGCTAGGCGACAGCGCTCACGCGTTCCGTCTGATCGACCGGAGGGGGGTCGAGAAGCGGGAGTCGCAGGACGAAGCTGGCGCCGCGCGGCGCATCCTCGACCTTGAGCGTCCCACCGTGGCTCTGGGCGATGTCGCGGGAGATGGCCAGGCCGAGCCCGCTGCCGCCGGCGTCGCGGTGGCGGGCGTCGTCGAGGCGGGTGAACCGCTCGAAGACCCGCTCGCGGTCGGCGGGCGCGATGCCGGCGCCGTCGTCCGCCACCGTCACCACGGCCTCGCCGTCCGAGGCTGCCACGAAGACGTCCACGGCGCTGCCAGCGTGCCGGATCGCATTGCTCACCAGGTTGGCGAGCAGCCGGGCGAGCTGGATGTGGGACCCGCGGACCCAGACGTCCGAGGCCGCGTGGACGCGTACGGGCACGCGGCCCGCGCGCGGCGCCTCCTGGCTCACCAGCCGCCCGAGGTCGATGAGCTCGGGCGGCGCCGGGTCGCCGGCCCCGAGCCGCGCGAGCGCCAGCAGGTCGCCGACGATGGCGTCGAGCCGGTCGGTGACCGACAGGGCCGAGCGGATGGTCTTGTGCGGATCGATCTCGCCCGGGTGGAGCAGCGCCTCCTCCAGTTGCGCCCGCAGGCCGGCGATCGGGTTCCTGAGCTCGTGCGACGTGCTGGAGGCGAACCTCCGCTGCTGCGCCACCGCCTCGTCGAGCCGGTCCAGGGTCTGGTTGGCGGTACGGACGAGCATGGCGACCTCGTCGTCGCCCGGCGGCACGGGGATGCTCAGGCTGAGGTCGCTGACGGTGATCTCGCCCAGGCGCACGCGGATCGCCTCGACCGGCCGCAGCGTGCGGCCCACCGTTCTCCAGGAGGTCCAGGAGACGATCGCGAGGAGGACGAGGGCCGCCGCCGTGAGCGCGTACTCCAGGTTGTGGCCGCGCAGCAGGGCCGGCTCCCGGCGCTCCGCCAGCAGGACCTGGGCGCCGGCCGCCGTGGTGATCCGGATGGCCACCAGGAGGCGGCACCCATCGCTCCGCCGCTGGACGCGATCGTCGACGGGTGGTCGCAGCGTGCTCAGCGCCGAGCGCGCGAGGGCGGAGTGGCTGGCGGCGAGGACCCGGCCGCGCGCGTCGACCAGCTGAATGAGAGCCAGGTCGCCCGGGGTGGGTATCACCTTGGGGATCGTGCCGGCGCGGGCCGCCGCACTCCACCGGCTGGCGACCTGTTCGACCCGGTTGAAGGCGTCGTCCTGGACGCGGTAGCGGATGGCCAGCGAGGAAGTGACGCCCACCACGGCCAGCGCGACCAGGGCGAGCAGCGACGCGGCCACGGTGCAGCGCGCTCGGATGGACCGGGGGCGAGGAATCACGGTCATCGTTTCCTTTCCGTCACTGCGACGGTAAGGCGGGACGATGCTGAGGAGGGTGGGCGCGTGACACCCAGGAAATTCGCATACCTGGATGAATGCCGATGGATGCGGCGGTGCCGTCTCAGCCTGGTAGTGACACGCCCACCCTGGCACTCAAATCCCGACATATCGTACTTAAATGGACAGCACTAAGTTGTTGGGGGAGTTCCTGCGCGCGCGGAGAGAGGTCATGACTCCCGCGCAGGCGGGGCTCCTCGACGTGGGCCCGCGCCGGACCCCGGGATTGCGGCGCGAGGAGGTGGCGATGCTGGCCCACGTCAGCACGGATTACTACATCCGCCTCGAACAGGGCAGGGAGCGCCACCCGTCCGAGCGCGTGCTCGGAGCCCTTGCCCAGGCGTTCGGGCTGACTCTCGAGGCCACGGCCCACATGCACGCACTGGCCCATCCCATGCTCCAGCCCCGGCGGTCGCCGGCCCGGCGGGTCAGTCCTGCGCTGCGCACGCTGATCAGCGGCTGGCCCGTCACGCCCGCGCTGATCTGCGACGACCTCATGAACATCCTCGCCGCGAACTCCCTCGCCGACGCCCTGTACGGCGGGTTCGAGGACCGCGACAACCTGCTCCGCATGATCTTCCTGGATCCCGCGGCCCGCGAGTTCTATCCCGAGTGGGAGAAGTCGGCCCGTTCCAAGGTCGCCCACCTGCGCCTCGTCGCCGGGTCACAGCTCGACGACCCCCGCCTGACCGAGCTCGTGGGAGAGTTGTCCGTCAAGAGCTCCGGCTTCCGGAGGCTGTGGGCCCGCCACGACGTCTCGCCCAAGGTGGCCGAGGTCAAGCGCATGTGCCACCGGGAGGTCGGGGAGCTGGAGTTGACCTGCGAGCTCTTCTCGGTGAACGGCTCCGACGGCCTACAGCTCATCACTTTGCTCGCCCAGCCGGGCAGCCCTTCGGAGCAGGCGCTGAAACTGCTGGGCAGCCTCGCCGCGCCGGTCCGTGGCTGAGATCGCTCTTCAACGGCTGTCGTCCCCGGGTGGGTGGGCCGCGGCGCACGGGCTGTCCTCCCCGCGCTCTACCGACTGCGCCACGCCGTGGAATGCGGCATCAACCTGGTCGAAGGCAACCGCGGCATGGCAACCCGTTACGACAAGCTCGCCGTACGCTACGAAGCCGTCGTCATCATCGCCGCGATCAACCGACTTACGGGTGATCGGGCCCCTGGGTGTTCCAGGACCGGACGCGGCGGTGGGCCTCCCGCAGAACACCTCCGACACGCTGGTGCCGCCGACCACGGGTCCATCCTCGGTGGGTTCGGCGATGAACCTGCAGCGGATGTGCACCTGGTGCCAGTGCGTCCACGTGCCGGGCGGGCAGATCGAGCGGGCCCCTGCAGCTCGCCGACGTTGATGTCCGGCACGTAAGCAAGGACCCTCGGTCCTCATGGTGCCGGCCTCCACGGGCGCCGGCCCGAACAGCGTGAGCCCCAGGACCGGCGCGGAGAGGCCGGCCAGGAATGCCTTCCGGCCGAATTTGCGCTTCATGCGTACTCCTTCGCGTGGCCCGGCGCCCACCCGCGGTGGACGCCGGGCGGGTGGACCAGCGCCACCCTTGTCGATGCAGCTGGCCCAGCCGTGCGCCGGATGGCTGAGCAGCAGCAACGCGCCGGCGGCCATGACGACGGCGAAACCCACCCCGGCGGGTGTCCAACAGGAACTCGGCCAGACTCGGCCAGGCTCGGACACGCCGAGCAATCGCCCGTACACTGTCTGTCGCAGCAGGCGAGGCCGAACGGCCCGGTCAGGAGAGGACAGGGTCCGGGAACGATGAGCGAGGCCCCTCAAGGCGACCAAGATCCTCGGCCCGAGGGCGGGCTGGAGTCGGTGACGTCTCCCGAGGACCTGGTGAAACTGCTGGCCGAGCAGTTCGCGCGGGCCGACGTGTCACTTCGGGAGCTTCAGACCCGGGCGGACCGGGCGGGCGGAACACGGCTGCCCCGCTCCACCTGCGCCGACATGCTGGCCGGTCGTCGCTTCCCCAAGAAGGCGGTGATGGTGGCGTTCCTTCGGGGATGCCGCGTCCCCGACCATCAACTTCCGGCGTGGGAACGGGCGTGGGAGCGGGTGCGGGTCACTCAGCTGCCCGCCGGGTCCAATGAGATCGCCGCCCAGGCCATGACCCCACCTGGCGACACGGGGACGACCCGTGCCGCCGGACGGCGTCGGCGCCGAGCCGCCCTGCTCACAGCCGTGCCGGCCGCCGCGGCGATCCTGGGCGTCGTCATCGCCCAGCGGGCGATGCCGCAACGCGCCGCGCCCGAAGGGACGCCTGAGCACGTCGTCAACCCCGCCCACATCGTCAGCGACGATGGCCGCGCGTTCCCTCGCGGCGGGTCGAGCCGGTTCACCGTGACGGTCAACCCGGCCAACACGGGCGTACGGCTGATCCGCCGGCTGGATGCGGGTGTCGGTCTGCAACATGCCACCATCACCGTCAACGGGACCCCGGCCGCAGAATGGCGACCGCTGCTCGAGGACGGCATCTACAAGTGGAGAGACCAGATCGTCACGATCCCGCCGGATCTGACGACGGGGCGGCGCTCGCTCACCATCATCAACACGTGCGTGTCCCCCTCGGGCTTCAACGAGTTTCTCTACACCGTGGAGCACCAGGTGGGCGGTGTCTGGTCGACCGCCGACACGGTCGACGTCGGCCGCGACCACACCGCGAGCGAAGCCGCCCACGACTACCGCGTCATCGGAGAGGACTGGGCCGGCACGCAGACCTTCGCCTATCCGCCGCGGAAGGAGTCCTGGAGCGTCCAGTGAGCTCCCGCGGGCTGTACTCGTCGCCCTTGCCGTCAACCTCGGCCCTGACGTCCGACGTACCAGGTGTGCGGGGTGGGCGCCGGCAGGCGCAGGGTCGCGGGCCTCGGCGTGATCGAAGACTCTGGCGATCACAGCGTGGGGGCTGGTGATGATCGAGCCGCACAGCCACTTGCGCATCGCGTGGCCTGAGGCGCGGTCGGCGCCGCCTGCCTCGTCCGCCGGGGACGGCGATCACGTCGTGGGGCCGCCGGGGTGCGGGTTCGGCGTCGTAGACCACCCCGAGGGTGGCCATCCGTTTGCGGGCCGGTTTCTCGCCGGACGCCAGCCGGGTGCGGAAGGTCGCCCTGGCGCGGGCGGCGGCCTTGGCGGTCGCGGGCCGCAGCGCTTCCGGGCGCATCGCGATGCCCTTGCCGTCCAGGCTCAGTGCCAGCACCGTGGAGGCGGTGCACGGAGCGGGGATCTGCTCGGTGGAGAAGGCATCGACGTCGACTGCGGCCCGGGCCACCAGCTGCTCGATCTGTCGCTTGCCGATCACGTTGCCACAGCGCGCGCTGATCGCCGTGTGCGCGGCGTCGAACGAGCCGCGCACCGTCTCGATGACCGCCAGCTTGGCCAGTCCGGCCGAGTGTCAGCCCGCCGGTAACGACAACGCCGCGTCCGCGGGATAGGCGTTGCGGACGTTCGGGGCGCGCCAGGCGCACCGGGTGACGCTCACCGTCCCGACCACGGTGGCCAGCAGGCGGTGATGCTCCCCCTCCACCCGCCGTCGTAGCACGCCGTCGGCCCCGGTCGTGGTCAGGGCCACTCCCATCGTTGCGGGCGCGCTGCACCTGCTGCCGTTCCTGTAATGCTCGCAGGTCAAGGTGCGCCTGCAGCCGTTGGCGTTGCAGCTCACGACCCTGCTCGACGATCGTCTCCTCCAGCTGGTCATGTCTCAGCGACGCGGCTGCCGCAGCGGTGAGCTGTCCGACCAGACAGTTGAAGGTGTTCTTCGCCTCCGCAAAGACGTCAGCGGTGATGTCTGTGTCGTACGGTGCGCGCCACCGATTCGGTCACTGTGAACAGCCCCGGTCCCTCTTCCCTGGCCCACCCGCGTTCCACCAGCCGCTTGAGCCTGGAACGCAGCCCTTCCCGCTTGGCTGCCTCATCCGGCAAGCCCATCGCCACCGCGATCTGCCCGGCCCGCAACGCTCTACCGGCATCGACCATGATCTTAATCGCGTCGCGATACGCCCGCGGCAGCACCGCCCCGGCTGGTCGCCCGCGCCCGGCTGCCGTGGAGGCGGCGCCGGCCAGGCTCCTCGCCATCGTGGCCCAGGCCGTGGCGGAAGGCACGTGGACGCGGCTGAAGGCCTGCCGTGAGCCAAGCTGTCGATGGGCCTGCTACGACCACTCCCGCAATCGGCGCTGGACCTGGTGCTCCATGGACATCTGCGGCAACCGCGCCAAAGCCCGCGCCTCTCATCACCGCAAGTCCACCGCGCCCTTGACCGCGGGCCAGCCGGCAAATCGATAGCCCCGCGCCGCCGGCCCGCCGGCGTGGGTGAAGTGCGTGCGCGTCCAACTCGATCAGCGGCGAGGCGATCGGCGCGAACGGCAGCATCCCGCCCACCTCATCGTCGGGGATCGTCGGGTCGGCCAGCGGAATTTCAGCGGGGGGCGAGAAGTCCCCCGTGCCTGCGTCCGTGCGCTGGACCGATGGCCGGCAGCATACGCAGGGCGAGCTCAGTGCTGCCGTTGGATCGCCTGCGGCGTCTCGGGGACCTCGCTGTTCTCGAGCGCGTGCCTTTCCTCGGCCGTGATGAGGTTGAGGCCCTGCATGATGCCGATCGAGCGCCGCCACGATCGGTGGGCGTCGGGGGTCCGGTCGGCGTCGTGCAGGGCGCGGCCCAGTCCCCAGAGGATGTCGGCCTCCCGTAACTCGCCGACGGGGCCCGCTTCCCGGTGGAGGTCGAGGGCCTGCTGGTAATAGGCCACGGCCTGTCCCGGGTCTCCGGCCAGGCGGTGTGCCTCGGCGAGATGGCCGACGGCGAGCCCTAGGTAGGCCGAGATGCCGGCCTTTCTGAGGATGGCGATCGTGTCGGTGTGCGCGGCGATGGCCTCGGCGAAGCGCCCCACCCGCTGGTAGGCCAGCCCCAGATGGGTGAGGACCGCCCCATGGGTCAGGCGGTTGCCCGCCTCGCCGACGAGGGCGAGTGCGCGCAGGTGGTGGGTGATGGCTTCCTCGTAGCGGCCCGCGCTCCTGTGGGCGACCCCGATGTAGTCGAGCAGTGCCGCCTCGCGGCTGGTGTTCCCGGCCCGCCGGAAGGCGGTCCGGGACTTGTTCAGGTGGCGGATGGCGTCGTCCGGGTGTTCCACGTAGATGTGCGCCCAGCCGAGGTCGCCGTGTGCGACGGCCAGGTAGAACGGGTCACTCATGTGCTCCGCGGCCACCAGCGCCAGTTCGGCGAGGTGAAACTGCTTGAGATAGTTGCCACGCTCGTGCAACAAGACAGCGAACGACGTGGCCAGCCCCACCACCTCGCCGGCGACCGGTGTGCGGGTCGCCTGGTCCACGGCCGCCAGGATGTTGTCCGCCTCGGAGTCGATCCACGCCTTCGCGTCCTGGCTCTTCAACGAGATCACGCCCGGTTGGACAAGGTCTGCCGGTCCGACCTCCAGCCTCCACATGCTGCCCCTGTTCAGGGTATGGGTGATCGTACGGACAGTGGCCAGAAAGTGGTGCAGGGCCCGGCGGAAGGCCCGCTGCCGCTCCCGCAGGCTGTCCTCTTCTTCCGCGCGCTCGCGGGCGAACAGCCGCAGCAGGTCGTGCAGCCGGTAGCGGTCCGGAAGGTAGTTGTCCACCAGTTGCCCGTCGATCAGATGATCGAGCAGGTCCTGCGCCCGTTCCTCGGGGAGATCGGCCAGCGCGGCGGCTGCGGACAGGCTGATGTCCGGCCCGTCGAACATGCCCAGCAACCGGAACATCCGCGCCGCGGCCCTGCCTTGCGGGTCGGCGAGCAGATCCTGGTAGCTGGTCTGGAAACTCGCCCGGAGCGCCCGGTCGTCGGCGCGCAACTCGTCCAGCCGCCGCCGGGTGTTCGCCAGCCGCTTGGCCAGGGACGCGAGCGACCAGGCCGGCCGGGCCCTCAATCGCGCCGCCGCCAGGCACAACGCCAGGGGCAGGCTGCCGCACAGCCGGACCACCTCGGCCGCCGCGGCGGGTTCGGCGGCGACCGCCTTCTCCCCGACCACGGCACGCAGCAGGTCGAGGGCCTCCCCGTCCGGCAGCACGTCCAGCGAGATCTGAACGGCGCCCTCGAAGGAGGTGAGCCGGCGCCGGCTGGTGATCAGCACCGCGCACCCGAGGCTGCCGGGAAGCAGCGGCCGGACCTGCGGCGCGTCGCGCGCATTGTCCAGGATGATGAGCATGCGCTTGCCGTGGATCAGCGACCGGAATCGACCCGCGGCCTCCTCCAGGTCCGCGGGTATGGCCGCCTCGGCCACGCCGAGGGAGCGCAGAAAGCGGCGCATGGCCTCCGCCGGCCGCACCGACCTGGTGTGAGGCGTGTCGCCGTGCAGGTTGATGTACAGCTGGCCATCGGGAAAGTCGCCGGCGACGGCATGCGCGATGTGGATGGCCAGCGACGATTTCCCGACCCCGCCGAGCCCGGTGATCTGGCAGATCCGCGGCCCGCCGGATTCGGTCGCGCTCAGAGTTTCGTACGCGCGGGCCAGCTCCGCCCCGCGCCCGGTGAAGGAGACCAGGTCGGCAGGCAGCTCCGCGGGCACCGGCGGGGCAGGCACGCCTCCCGGCCCCTCCGCCGAGCGGCCACCGTCATGAAGGACGGTGGCGGGACCGCCTCCCGCCTCGACGAGGTCGTCCTCCTCCAAGAGACGTTGGTACAGCTGCTGCAGCTCGCTCCCGGGATCGATCCCCAGCTCCTCGACCAGCCGCCCGCGCAGGTCATGGTATGCGGCCAGCGCGGCCGCCCGTCTGCCGTCCCGGTGCAGCGCCACCATCGTGAGATGGACCAGCCGCTCCCGCAGCGGATGCTCGCTCACCAGCACGGGGAGCTCGACGAGCGCCTCGTGATGTCTGCCCAGCCGCAGGCAGATCGCCAGGCGCTCCTCGACCGTGCTCAGCCGCTCCTCCTCCAGCGTCACGCCGAACGTGTCACGCAGCCAGCCACCCGCCACGTCGGCCAGCGGCGGTCCGTGCCACAGGTCCAGCGCCTGCCGCAACAGGTCGCACGCCCGGCCGTGATCGCTCGCACGCGCGCGGGCCACCAGCTCACGAAAGCGCAGCAGGTCCACCCGTGCCGGGTCGAGGACCAGCCGGTACCCCGGCGGCGAGGTGGACAGCTCGGTGCCGGGCATCCTGGCGAGCAGCCGCCGGAGCTTGGACACGTATCCCTGAACGGCGTTGCGCGCCGAGGCGGGAGGCTCCTGGTCCCACACCGCCTTCATCAGACGCTCGAGCGGAACCGTCCGGCCCGCGTGGAGCAGTAAAGTCGCCAGTACCGAGCGCTGTTGCGGGGTGGCAGGGCCGAGAAACCTCTCACCCGCCGAGATCCCGACAGGCCCCAGCAGGCGGAACTCCATGCCGTCCGGCTGGTGTGTCTTCTGGGGCAGGCTGTCAGGCGCCGTCATGTCCTCGCCTGCCGTACGGCCCATGGCGATCATTATATTCCTCGTTATCTGAACAGATCGTCACATATTCCTGCGGATCTCAGCGATTCCAGCGCCACGAATGTGATAGCTTTTCACAATGTGATCGACTATCACATTGAGGAGTACGGATGGAAGCGCGGAGGCTGGGCAAGACCGACATCACGATCAGCCCCATCGGCCTGGGGTGCATGCAGTTCGCGGGCACGGCCAACTACACCCGCCTGATCATCAATCCCATCGGCCAGGAGACGGCCACCGCGGTCGTGCGGGCCGCCCTCGACGGCGGGGTCACCTGGTTCGACACCGCCGAGATGTACGGCCGGGGGCAATCGGAGCAGGCGCTGGCCGCCGCGCTGAAGGAGTGCGGCGTCACCCCCGGCCAGGTCACCGTCGCGACGAAATGGACGCCGCACCTGCGCACCGCGGCCAGCATCACCAGGACCATCGGCGAGCGCCTGGCCCACCTGGGCGGCCACCCCGTCGGCCTGCACCAGATCCACATGCCCACGGGCAGTCTGTCGAGCATCCCCGCCCAGCTCAAAGCCATGGCACAGCTCGTACGGTCGGGCCGGATCCGCGCGGTCGGCGTCAGCAACTTCTCCGCCCGCCAACTGGTGCTCGCCCATCGCGTGCTGGCCGCCGAGGGCATCCCCCTGGCCGCCAACCAGGTCCGCATCAGCCTGTTGCACAGGAACGTCGAGCGGGACTCCGTGCTGGACACGGCCCGCGAACTGGGCGTGACGCTCATCGCGTACTCGCCGCTGGAGGGCGGGGTGCTCACGGGGCGCTTCCACGACAACCCGGCACTGGCCAGGTCCGCGCCGCCGGCGCGACGCCTGTTCAGCCGGAACGTGCTCAGCGCCCAGGGGCTGGAACGCACCCGGCCGCTGATCGAGGCCATGCGGCGCATCGGCGAGGGGCACGGCGCCACGATCTCCCAGGTGGCGCTCAACTGGCTGATCACCCACTACGGCGACACCGTCGTGGCCATCCCCGGCGCGTCCAAGCCGCAACAGGCGGCCGAGGCGGCGGGGGCCATGAACGTCGCGCTGACGGACGCGGAGCACAGAACCCTGGATGAACTGTCGCTAACCTGATCTGGTGCCACCCAGGAAACGACCCAGTTACCACCATGGCGACCTGCGGGGCGCACTCATCGAAACCGCGCTGGAGCTCATCGCCGAGCACGGGGTCCAGGGGTTCTCGATGGCGGAGGCGAGCCGGCGGCTCGGCGTCGCGGTCAGCGCCCCCTACCGGCATTTCGCCGACCGTGACGAGTTGCTGCTCGCGGTGAGCGTGCGCGCGGGGGAACTGCTGGTGGCGGCCGTGACCGCGGAGCGCGGAGGCAGCTCGCCGGAGGATCGGCTGGTGGCGGTGGCCAGAGGATACGTACGGTTCGCCGCCCGGCACCGGGCGCTGTTCGAGGTGCTGTTCGGCTCCTGGTCACCCGATCTGGAGCGGGCCTCCCAGCCGGTCAAGGAGGCGTTCCAGTCGGGGGCGATGGCCCTGGCGGGTGGCGACCCGGTGGCCGCCGAGTCGCTCGGGCTGGCCGTGGCCGCCACCGCGCACGGGCACGCGGGGCTGC
>NZ_JBSFTC010000238.1:0-17664 GCF_053590415.1 Nonomuraea sp. NPDC003201 | reverse complement strand
CGTCTACCAGGAGCTTCTTCACGTCACCGGCCGAACAACGGCATCGCGATCATGCTGTGACCAGGGCACTCGCCGCGGAGCCTGAAAAAGGTTCAGTCATCTTTCGTGCCTGCATAACACTCTATGGTCCCATCCTCCGCCGACACCGCCCCCTTTGGGAGCCTCGACTTCCGCGTCACCCATCCAACCGCGATGACGCCACCGAAAGCTGCGTGGTCGGCAGCAACAACGGCGACCCTGCGGCGGACCTCCCCATCTGCCGAGGCGTCACAATGGACGACGCGCTACCGCCCTCACCCGCCACGACTGGCCGCGCGGCGCCAAACGTCGCTCTCCGCCACGGCGCAGCATGTGTCACGCAGCTCGAAGCTGATCACTAGCCGACGATCAACCCAGGAAATCCCGACCTACCCGCCAAGACGCGCGATCATCGCAAACGGAAATTAGCCCTATCTGGCGCGCTACACTCCGTTATCAGGCTCGCGGTCGGACTGCTGCGGCGAGCATGACAAGGCTGCGCCAGAATGTTGAACCGTACTTATTGCAATAATGCTTGTATATTGTTCGGCGACTTCGCCCCCGCGTTCGTGGGTGGGCTGCCGGCCGGGACGCTCTGGTGGGCGGCACTCCCGCTTACCATCGCGAATACATTCCACGCACGCTCGTCGCAACTCGACGGCTGGCTCAAGCACGGTGCCGAATGCCGGCCACCCGCTCTTCCGCGAGGCGCTTGACCTCCTCACGGAAGAGCCATACCTGCGCGACCCCGTTCTAAAGAGACAAGCCCGTGAGCACCATGACCTTCTCGTACGTGAGGTCCTCCATCGCCGAGTGGAGACCCTCGCGCCCGATCCCCGAGTCCTTCACCCCGCCGTACGGCATCTGGTCGGCCCGGTACGAGGGGACGTCGCCGATGATCACGCCGCCCACCTCCAGCTCCCGGTTCGCCCGGAAGGCGGCGTCCAGGGAGCGGGTGAACACCCCGGCCTGCAGGCCGTACTTCGAGTCGTTGACCATCGCGTACGCCTCGTCGATCGAGGCGGCGCGCTGGAGGATCATGACGGGGCCGAAGACCTCCTCGCACGCCACCTTGGCGTCGTGCGGGACGTCGGCGAGCACGGTCGGGGCGATCGTGGCGCCCTCGCGGGTGCCGCCGGCCAGGACGCGGGCGCCCGCGGCGACGGCCTCCTCGACCCACTGCTCCACGCGCTTCGCGGCGGCCTCCGAGACCAGCGGGCCCACCTGGGTCTTCTCGTCCGCCGGGTCGCCGGTGACGAGGCCGGAGACGGCCGGGAGGAGGCGTTCGACGAAGGCGTCGTACACGGGCTGCTCGACGATGACCCGCTGCACGGCGATGCAGCTCTGGCCGGCCTGGTAGTTGGAGAAGAGGGCGATGCGCTGCGCGGCCCAGTCGAGGTCGGCGTCGGACAGCACGACGGCGGCGGCGTTGCCGCCCAGTTCGAGCGTCACGTGCTTGCGCGGGACCTGGTCGGCGATGGCGTACCCGACGGGCGCGGATCCCGTGAACGACACCACCGGGAGCCGGGGGTCCTGGACGAGCGCGGAGGCGCGCTCGTTCTCGATCGGCAGCACCGAGAACATCCCCGCGGGCAGGTCCGTCTCCGCCAGGATCTCGCCGAGCAGGAGCGAGGAGAGCGGCGTGGCGGGGGCGGGCTTGACGATGACGGGGGCGCCGACGGCGATGGCGGGGGCGACCTTGTGGGCGACCAGGTTCAGCGGGAAGTTGAACGGGGTGATCGCCAGGACGGGCCCGTAAGGGACGCGCGAGACGTACGCCAGCCGCCCGGCCGCGGCGGGCTCGGTGTCGAGCCGCTGCACGTCGCCGGACCAGCGGCGGGCCTCCTCGGCGGCGAAGCGGAACGTGGCGATAGCGCGGTTGACCTCGCCGCGCGCCCAGAAGATCGGCTTGCCGTTCTCGGCCGTGATCAGGTGGGCGATCTCGTCGGCCCGCTCGGCGAGCCGGCGCGACACGTGGGCCAGCGCCTCGGCCCGCACGTGCACGGGCAGCGCGGCGGCCTCCCGCGCCACCGCCTGCGCGGCCGCGATGGCCTCTTCGACCTGGGCATCTGTCGGCACGGAGTGCCGCCCGACCACGCGGCCGTCATCGGGGTTGGTCACAGTGAGCTCGGAGTCCCCGGTCGCGGCGCGGCCGGCCAGCCAGAAGGTACGCACGTCCATACACATGACGTTATGCCAAGCTGGAGATGGGGGATTTACACCATGGTGCACAAGACTCCCACCAGGGCTCACCGTTAAGTACAAGCCCCCTGGTATACCCATGATGTAACAGAAGTAGACCCAATTCGGGATGTTTACCATGCGGAGTGGTTTGAGCGATCTCCGCCATGGCTAAGTCATCGTTTGCGGGTCTCCAGCGCGGCGGGCCCCCGATCTGAGAAAGGCGTGGGCCCCGTGACCGAACAGCGTGAGGTCACAAGGACGCATAGCTGCTCCTTGGCTGCAAAGGAGGCCTCATGAGTTCGGCCCCGCTGGGGCTGCAAGGCGCCTACCTGCTCGGTGAGCGCGCCACCCACGACGAACTTCGCTCCCGTCTCCTCGACGTGGCGGTGAACCTCCTCGAGAGCGACGGGCCGGAGAGCCTGACCATGCGCCGGATCGCGGCCGAGGCGGGATGCACGACGACCGTCATCTACACGATGTTCGGCAACAGGGAGGGGCTGGCGGAGGCGCTCTACCTGGAGGGGTTCGAGCGGTTTCGACGCTTTCTGGAGGCGGTGCCGACGCGGCGCAACCCGTTCGAGCACCTGAGCGCGCTCGGGCCCGCGTACCGCCAGGCGTGCCTGTCGGAGCCCGGTTACTACAGCCTGATGTTCGAGCGGGCGATCCCCGGTTTCGAACCCAGCGAGCGCGCCAGGACCCTGGCCCGCGCCGCCCTGAACATCCTCGACCGGGTGATCGCCGACTGCATCTCCGCCGGCTACCTGGTCCCGACCCAGCCCCGCAAGATCGCGGACGCGCTGTGGGCGGCGGCCCAGGGGGCCATCAGCTTGGAACGCGCCGGTCACCTGCGTGACGGGCGCACGTACGAAGCGGTGACGACGGCGACCATCTGCTGCTACCGGGTGGAGAAGCAGGATTAGCGCGTCATCGGCGGACGGCTTCGAGCGCGAGCCACAGCTCGGCGCGCACGCCCGGATCGTCGAGGTCACGGCCCAGCAGCTCGGTGACACGTTTCATGCGGTAGCGCAGGGTGTGGCGGTGCACGCCGAGCCGCTGCGCCGCCGCGTCCCAGTGGCCGTTGCTGTCGAGGTACGCGCGTAGCGACTCGACCAGGTCGGCCCGGGACCCGTACGCGGTGAGCGGGGCCAGCAGCGCGGCGGCGAACGCCTGGGCGGCGGCCCGGTCGAGCAGCCCGAGCAGCCCCTGCCCGGCCAGCTCCCCGAACTTCACCACCCGGCCGCGCCCCTCCCCCGGCGCCGCCGCCAGGGCGCGCCTCGCCTGGTCCAGCGCGCCGTTCAGGCCCTCGGGGGCGTAACCGCACGGCAGGCTCACGCCCACCGGCGCGTCCGCCTCCAGCGCCACCTTCTCCGCCACGGTGTCGGGCACGAGGGCGACGGCCAGCGGACGCTCCCCCGAGGAGGCGAGCAGCGCCGCGAACGCGAGCGGCTCCAGCGCCTCCAGCGCGTCGGCGCCCGCCGCCAGCACCGCCAGCGGCTCCTCAGGGAGCCGCCCGCCGAGCGGCCCCAGCACCGCCCGCGCCTGCTCCCCCGCGCCCGACAGCAACAGCTCCAGTACGGCGGAGCGGGCCCGCCGCGCGGCCTCCAGCTGGGTCCTGCCCTGCTCCAGCGCCAGGGTGAGCAGGGATCCCGCGGCGTTGATCACCGTGTGGGTGACGGGCGAGAAGGGCCGGCCGGCCCCGACGGCGAAGAAGCCGCGCGGCCGCGCACCGCCGCCCAGCGGCTGTACCACGATGTGCTCTCCCGGCCCCGACAACGCCAGGCTCGCGGGCAGCAGCCCACCACCGCCGGGCTCCAGGAGACGGGGCTCAGGGGGGCGGGGCTCAGGGGGGCGGGTGGCGGTGCGGAGGCGGGAGAGCTCGGAGACGACGGCGTCCGTGTCGGCACCGCGCGTGGCGTGGCGGACCTCGCCCGCCTCGTCCAGCAGCGCGGCCCACCCCCCGACCTCCTTGGCGAGCCGGTCGATCACCGCGTGCATGCCCTCCGGCCGGAGCGCCGCCCGCGTCAGGCGGCCCTGGGCGGCGAAGGCGCGGCTGATCTCGTCGTACTGCTCGGCCGCCAGCAGCTCGCTGACCCCCTTGCCGATCGCGATGAACGGGGTCTCCCGCGGCACCTCGAACAGCGGCAGCCCCGCCTCCTCGGCGGCGGTCACCAGGGCCGGGGGCACCTCCTCGTGCGAGACGCCGACCCCGAAGCCCAGCCCGGCGACGCCGCGGGCCACGAGGCGGGCGACATACTGGGACTGGTCGCCTTCCATCCGCATGCCCGTGGTGAGGAGGAGTTCCCCGCCCTCCAGGTACGGCGTCGGGTCCGCGAGCTCGCTGACCGCCACCCAGCGCACCGCGGCGTCCAGCACGCCGCGGGCCCCATGGCCGGGAATTCCGGCCACCGGCCGGAGCCTCATGCGGCGTACGACGGTCCGGAGCGTAGGTGGCATACGAAATTTGTCCATTCCGGCAAAGACGACCACCTTCAGTGTGACATATCGACGTATCGGCGCAGGTGGGAGCCCGCCGTAGCGTCGAATCATGAGCATTCCCCAGGAGCGGCGCGTCGTGACCGCGATCCCAGGCCCCAAGTCGCAGGAATTGCTGGCCCGCAAGCTGGCCGCCGTCCCGCCCGGCATCGGCACCACGCTGCCGGTCTTCGTCACCCGCGCCGGCGGCGGCGTGGTGCAGGACGCCGACGGGAACTCGCTGATCGACTTCGGTTCCGGCATCGCCGTGACCAACGTGGGCAACGCCGCGCCCAAGGTCGTCGAACGCGTCCAGAAGCAGGTCGCCGACTTCACCCACACCTGTTTCATGGTCACCCCGTACGAGTCGTACGTCCGGGTGTGCGAGAAGCTCAACGAGCTGACCCCGGGCGAGCACGAGAAGCGCACGTTCCTGGTGAACTCGGGCGCCGAGGCCGTGGAGAACGCGGTCAAGATCGCCAGGCACGCGACGGGCAGGCAGGCCGTCGTCGTGTTCGACCACGGCTACCACGGTCGCACGCTGCTCACGATGACGCTGACGGCCAAGAACATGCCGTACAAGCACGGCTTCGGCCCGTTCGCGCCCGAGGTGTACCGGGTGCCGCTGGCGTACCCGTACCGCTGGCCCACCGGCCCCGAGAACTGCGCCGAGGAGGCCGCGGCGCAGGCCATCGACATGATCACCAAGCAGATCGGCCCGGGCAACGTGGCCGCCGTGGTGATCGAGCCGATCGCGGGCGAGGGCGGGTTCATCGAGCCGGCCAGGGGCTTCCTGCCGCGCATCGCGGAGTTCTGCAAGGCCAACGGCATCGTGTTCGTGGCCGACGAGGTGCAGACCGGTTTCGCCAGGACGGGCGACCTGTTCGCCTGCGAGGACGAGGGCGTCGTACCGGACATCATCACCACGGCCAAGGGCATCGCGGGCGGCCTGCCGCTGGCCGCCGTGACCGGGCGCGCGGAGATCATGGACAAGGTGCACGCCGGCGGCCTCGGCGGCACGTACGGCGGCAACCCCCTGGCCTGCGAGGCCGCGCTCGGCGTGCTGGAGACCATCGAGGAGGAGGACCTCGTCGCGAAGGCCCGCCGGATCGGCGAGATCATGCTCCCCCGCCTCAAGGCCCTCCAGGAGCGCTTCGACGTGATCGGCGACGTCCGCGGCCGGGGCGCGATGATCGCGATCGAGCTGGTCGAGCCGGGCACCAAGGAGCCGAACCCCACCGCCGTCCAGGAGGTCGTCAAGCGGTGCCACGCCGAGGGCCTGCTGGTCCTGACCGCGGGGACGTACGGAAACGTCCTGCGCTTCCTGCCGCCGCTCGTCATCCCCGAGCACCTTCTTGAGGAGGGCCTCGGAATCCTGGAGAAGGCGATCGCGGAACTCTAGAACAAACTCCATCAATCGGGCATCCGGCTTGCGGCTGGATGCCCGATTTTGTGGTGTAAGTGGCGTCGCTCGGGTAGAGAATTCACCCTGACTTGACGCTCAGCAGGACACTCACGGCCGCGGTCAGGGTTATAACGGTTCCGGTATACGGATGGGCGATGACTGCAGGAAGCATGATGAGCTGGAGTCCGACCAGAACGGCGCGGAGTATGTTGACGTTCGACCCTGAAGGCCTGACCTGGGCCCAGCGCGAGGGCGACGCCTGCGTCGTCTGTCACAAGAGATGGCCGCGACCCCGCGTGCGCGTGGGGCGCCTTCCCGACGACTCGTCGGTCCTGGCCTGTGGCGACTGCGCCGAGGCCCTTCTGCCCACACCCAAGTCGACCGTGGTGGCCTTCCCGTCCCGCTGAGCGAGCGCGCTCTGACGAGACGCCCCGGGACGGGGGGGAAGGCCCGGGGCGTCCCTTGCAGGCCGCGCCCAGGGGGGAACGGGCGCGCCTGCGGCACTGTCACAGGGGGATCGGCCGCCCGCCTCATTTGGCGAGCTTCTGCCACCTATCCAGCCAAGTGAGATAATCCGTACATTCCCCATCTTCCGCCCGGCAATCCCCGGGCGGCCGTACGGCGAAAGCGACCCGGTCGAGCTTCTTGCCTCTCCCGTACAGGTCGCACATCGGCTTGGCCCGCCCCTTGCACGCCTTGGCGTTAGCCGGGGCCAGGCCCACCCACGCGGCGGCGTCGCGCTGCGCGTTCGCCGCGGTCACCCAGTTGAGCCACCGGTAGGCGCAGGTGGTGTCGGGGACGTTCGCGCCGAGCATCCAGGAGTCCACCCACCCGGTCGTCTCGGGCGTCTGGAGCGCCTTGACCGGCTTTCCGGCCTTCTGCAGGAGAAGGCGGTAGTACGGGGTGGCCTGGGCATAGTCGAGAGACCCCGTCGCGAACCCCTGCACCAGGTCGATCGGGCTGCCCCAGTACGTGCGCGCCTTGCCCTGTTCAAGCAGCGCCACCGCGCGGTCGAGCTGGTCCTTGGTCAGCTCGTACGGGTCCTTCGCCGAGCCGTCGGCCAGCGCGGCGTCGGCGATCGTCAGCGGGCTGTCCTTGAGCGCCACCCGGTCGGAGGCGAACGCCTGCTGGAGATCGCCCTTGACCTTGGTCGAGTCGTAGATGAACTCGTGATAGCCCCACAGGTACGGCACCCCGTACACCTTGCCGGACACGGTGGACATGTCGCGGAAGCGCTTGTCGATGTCGTCGTAGCCGCTCACCTTGGCCGGGTCGATGGGCTGCGCCTGCTTGTCCTCGATCAGCTTGGCGGCCAGCACGGGCCCGGCGGAGATGATGTCGTACGCCCGCTGGCGGGAGAAGTCCTCCATCTCCTTGGCGCTCTGCACGGTGTCGAGCTTGGCGATCCGGCAGCCGGTCTCCTTCTCGAAGTTGCCGACCCAGTTGACCTTGGGGCTGGTGCCGCCGTACTCGGCGTAACCGCGGTAGGTGAGGATCTGGAGCGTGCCGTCGCTCTGCGTCGCGCTCGGCGTGGGGGTGGGGCTGGAGCTGGGAGTACGCGTGGGGGTGGGGGTCGGACGGGCCGCGCCCATGCCTGCGATCAGCGCCGACGCGGCGAGCGCCAGGGCATAACCACGACGACGATTCACGATGTCCCCCCCTGTCCCCATGTGCTGGGTCCGTGTGCTGGAGCTTACCGGGGAGCGGGGCGGGAGGGACGCTCGTCCCGCCCGCCCCGGGCGTGGCACGCCTACTTGTTCGTGGGGAAGCCGAGGTTCACGCCGCCGTGCGAGGGGTCGAGCCAGCGCGAGGTGACGACCTTGCCGCGGGTGTAGAAGTGCACGCCCTCGGTGCCGTGCACGTGGGTGTCGCCGAAGAGCGAGGACTTCCAGCCGCCGAAGCTGTAGAAGGCCATCGGCACCGGGATGGGCACGTTGATGCCGACCATGCCGACCTCGACCTCGTTCTGGAAGCGCCTGGCCGCGCCGCCGTCGTTGGTGAAGATCGCGGTGCCGTTGCCGTACAGGCCGCCGTTGATGATCTCCAGGCCCTCCTCGTACGAGGACACCCGCACGATCGACAGGACCGGCCCGAAGATCTCGTCCGTGTGCGTCCGCGTGCCCGGCCGGACGTGGTCGAGCAGGGTCGGGCCGAGCCAGAAGCCGGGCGTGTCCGCGGCCTTGCCGCCGCCGAGCACGGCCGTCTCGCGGCCGTCCACGACCAGCTTCGCACCCTCCTCGACGCCGAGGTCGAGGTAGGAGGCGACCTTGTCGCGGTGCACCTCGGTGACGAGCGGCCCCATCTGGGACTTCGGGTCGTCGCCGGGACCGATCACCAGCTGGTCCACCCGCTCGACGATCTTCTGGACGAGCTCGTCGCCGATCGGGTCCACGGCCAGCACGACGGAGATCGCCATGCACCGCTCCCCCGCCGAGCCGAACCCCGCCGACACCGCCGAGTCCGCCACCAGGTCGAGGTCGGCGTCCGGGAGCACGAGCATGTGGTTCTTGGCGCCGCCGAGGGCCTGCACGCGCTTGCCGTGCGCGGTGCCGGTCTCGTAGACGTACTTGGCGATCGGGGTGGAGCCGACGAACGACACGGCGCGCACGTCGGGGTGCTCCAGCAGCCGGTCCACGGCGACCTTGTCGCCCTGCACGACGTTGAAGACGCCGTCGGGCAGCCCGGCCTCCTTCCAGAGCCGCGCCATGAGCAGCGAGGCCGACGGGTCCTTCTCCGACGGCTTGAGCACGAAGGCGTTCCCGCACGCGATCGCGACCGGGTACATCCACATCGGCACCATGGCCGGGAAGTTGAACGGCGTGATGCCGGCCACGACGCCCAGCGGCTGGCGGATCGAGTAGGAGTCGACCCTGGTCGAGACGCCCTCGGAGAAGCCGCCCTTGAGCAGGTGGGGGATCCCGCAGGCGAACTCCACGACCTCCAGGCCGCGGGCCACCTCGCCGAGCGCGTCGGAGTGGACCTTGCCGTGCTCGGCGGAGATCAGCGCGGCCAGCTCGTCGCGGTGCGCGTACATGAGCTCGCGGAAGCGGAACAGCACCTGCGCCCGCTTGACCAGCGACGCGTCCCGCCAGGCGGGGAAGGCCGCGACGGCGGCGGCCACGGCCGCGTCCACGTCGGCCGCGGAGGCCAGCGCCACGTGGCCGCTGACCTCCCCGGTCGCGGGGTTGAAGAGCTCGGCGGCGCGGGAGTCCCCGTCCGCGAGCGCCCCGTTGATCCAGTGCTTGACGGACTTCACTGAGCTGCTGCCTCTGCGTTGATGGTTTCCAGAGCGGTCACGATGATGCCGAGACCCTCAACGGCCTCGTCCACCGTAAGGGTCAGCGGCGGGGCCATGCGGATGGCGGTCCCGTACAGGCCGCCCTTGCCCGCCAGCAGGCCCGCCTTCTTGGTCTCCTCCATGAAGCGGGCGGCCTGGGCGGGGCTCTCCAGCTCGACGGCGAACATCAGGCCCTTGCCGCGCACGCTCTTGACCACGGGCAGGCGCTTGGCGGCCTCCTTGAGGCCTCCGATGATGATCTCGCCCGTACGTGCGGCGTTGGCCTGCAGGTCGCGGTCGAGCACGTAGTCGAGGGTGGCGTTGGCGGCGGCCATGGAGATCGGGTTGCCGCCGAACGTGGCCAGGCCCACGGCGTGCGGGGCGTCCATCAGGTCGCCGCGCGCCACGATGCCGCCGACGGCGAAGCCGTTGCCCAGCCCCTTGGCGAAGGTCATCATGTCGGGGGTCACGCCGTGGTTGCCGATGCCGAAGAACGAGCTGCCCGTACGGCCCCAGCCGGTCTGCACCTCGTCCGAGATGAACAGGATGCCCTGCTCGTCCAGGACCTCCTTGTACGCGGCGAACAGCCCGTCGGGGGCCATCGTGAACCCGCCCACACCCTGGATCGGCTCGGCGATCAGCGCCGCCACGTCGTTGGAGACCGCGGTGGCCAGCACGTGGCGCAGGTCGTCCACGCACGCCTGGATGTAGTCGGCGTCCGACATGCCCTTGAACTGCGCGAGATGCCGGTCGGCGCCGTGCAGGAAGGTCACGTTGAGCGGGGAGAGCGAGTTGTTCTTCCAGGAGCGGTTGGAGGTGACGCCGATCGTGCCGAAGCTGCGCCCGTGGTAGCTCTGCCGCATGGCGAGCACCTGGTCGGTCTTGCGCGCGTACGTGGCCAGGAGCAGGGCCGTCTCGTTGGCCTCGGTGCCGGAGTTGGTGAAGAAGACCTTGGCGTCGGGGATGCCGGAGACCCGCGCGATCTTCTCGGCCAGCTCGATCTGGCCGCGCAGCAGGTAGACGGTGCTGGTGTGCACCACCCCGGTGGCGATCTGGCGCTCGACGGCCTCGCGCACCTCGGGCACGTCGTACCCGATCATGTTGGTCAGGATTCCGGCGAAGAAGTCCAGGTAGCTCTTGCCGTCTGCGTCGATGACACGGTTGCCCTTGCCGCTGACGATCTCGATGGGGTCGTTGTAGTTGAGGGCCAGCCAGTTGGGCATGACTGCCCGATGGCGCGCGAGTAGCTCCGACATGTTACCGAGTATCCCTTTTCTTCTCCTCAGCCCCGCGCTACAACGTGTCGGGGGAGGGAAAAATCCACTTACACCCTGCAAACTACCTGGACTTCCCCAAGAGCCGCCCCTTAGGGGATGTCCCGTCCGCCTGGCGATGTACGCGGCACGCGGCCACTACGCCGCCGGAGGCACCGCGAATGACCACTGGCGGGCGACGACCGGGGCCAGAGGAGTCGGCCACCATCGGATCATCCCGAGAACGAAGGAGACATCGAGATGACCGTCACCGTCGACCACCGCCCCGAGGCGCCCGCCGGCCCGCCCAAGCTCGACCGCGAGCAGCTCCGCCGGGCCCAGCAGGACACGCTGGACACCCCGCGCATGAAGTACAGCCTGCTGGCCAAGATGATGTTCAAGCCCGTGGACATCATGTACGGCAAGCAGGGCTCGTACACGAAGTTCGCCATGCTGGAGATCATCGCCCGCGTGCCGTACCAGGCGTGGGAGCGGATGGGCTACTGGGCCGTGCACCACCATCGGGGCCGCTCGGCCCTGGCCAGACGGATCTTCGAGCGGATCGTGGAGGCCCGCGCCGACCAGGACAACGAGCAGTGGCACCTGCTGATCCTGCAGGACCTGGTGCAGCGCACCGGGCAGCGGCAGACCTGGCTGCTGCACCGGGCCGCGCCCTGGCTGATCGCGTTCTTCTACTACCACGTGTCCTGGGTGCTGTTCCTGGTCAGGCCGGACTGGAGCTACCGGCTGAACGCGGAGTTCGAGGACCACGCCGAGCACGAGTACATGACGTTCGTGGCCCAGAACCCGGAGCTGGACTTCGTGCCCGACCCCGGCACGTACGCCGCCGAGTACGGCCGCTACCGCTCGGTGGCCGACCTGCTCCGGCAGATCGGCCACGACGAGCGCACCCACAAGCTCGACAGCCTGGAGAGCATGCGGGAGCCCCGTGTCCGCTAGACCCTGCTGTCTTCCGGCACCGGTTCCGGGGCCGCCGCAGCCGGGCGCAGCACGGACACGGCGAGCAGCGCGGCGGCCACGCAGAACGCGGCCCCGACCCACGAGCCCAGGTGCATGGCCGACGTGAACGCCTGGTTGCCGGCCTCGGCGAAGCCCGACAGATGCGCGCCGCCGATCGACTCCCTGGCGGCGGCGGGCAGGTCGGCCGGCATCTGCGAGGTGTACTGCCCGGCCAGCACGCTGCCCAGGACCGCGATGCTCATCGCCATGCCGACCTGCTGGACGGTGTCGTTGAGCGCCGACCCGACGCCGGCATGCTCCATGGGGATGGCGCTCATGAGCGAGGAGTACGCGGACGGCCCGGCCAGCCCGCCGCCGATGCCCATGATCACCAGCCCCGTCAGGAGCGGGAGGTATCCCGTGGTCGTGGCCATGACGGCGAACCCGCCGGCCATCACCAGCAGGCCGGCCCCGATCAGCACCCGGTTGCTGGCCTTCTTGCCCAGGCCGGCGCCCACGCCGTTGAAGATCGCGGCGGCCACGCCGTAGGGGAGCATGGCCAGACCGGCCTGCATCTCCTTGTAGCCCAGCACGAACTGCAGGTACTGGGTCAGCATGAGCATCACGGCGCCCGCGCCGAAGGCCATCAGCAGGATCGAGAACGACGCGCCGCTGAAGTTGCGGTTGGCGAACAGGTGCAGGGGCAGCATCGGCTGCGCCTGCTTGCGCTCCCAGACCACGAAGCCGCCGAGGGCGAGGATCGCGATCGCGATGCCGATCACGTTCCACTCGCGCTCGATGATGACGTACACGGCCGCCGTCAGGCCGACCGTCGACAGCACGACGCCCACCGGGTCGATCTTCCGCCCGCTGCTGCGGCTCTCGGGCATGAGCACGACGGCGGCCACGATGGCGATCGCCGCGATGGGGATGTTCACCAGGAAGACCGAGCCCCACCAGTAGTGCTGCAGCATGAGGCCGCCCAGGGTGGGGCCCGACACCATGCCGACCAGGGCCACCGCGCTCCAGGAGGCCATCGCCTTGCGCCGCTCCGTCTCGTCGAAGACGGTCATCAGGATCGACAGCGTCGAGGGCATGACCAGCGATCCGCCGATGCCCATCAGCGCGCGGGCGGCGATGAGCTGCCAGGGCTCGGTGACGAGCACGGCCAGCAGCGACGCGCCGCCGAAGAAGGCCAGGCCGACGATCAGGAACAGGCGGCGGCCGTACTTGTCGGACAGGCTGCCCGAGGTGAGCAGCAGACCGGCGTAGGCCAGCACGTACGCGTCGATGATCCATTGGATGTCCGACGGCGTCGCGCCCATTTCCTCGTTCAGCGAGGGGATGGCGAGGTTGAGAATGGTGTTGTCGACGACAAGCACCAGAAGCGCCAAGCAGAGTACGACGAGAATCCACCACCGGCGGGGGTCTCGTACAGTGTTCGAGTCCACTCGCACAGCGTACGGCAACCCTCGTACAGTGTGCGAGTGGATTTATCCTTGGAGGATGACCGGCAAGCAGTTCGCCTCCGTATGGCTTCGCGAGCCGCGCAAGACCGCGAGCCCGGGGCGCAGCCGTGACGAGATCGTCCGCGCCGCGATCGAGATCCTCGACGCGGAGGGCCTCGCCGGGCTCAGCATGCGCAAGCTGGGCGCCAAGCTGAGCGCGGGCGCCACCAGCATCTATTGGTACGTCGCCCACAAGGACGAGCTCCTGGAGCTGGTCTACGACCAGGTGTGGGGCGAGATGAGCATGCCCGAGCCGGAGGACGTCGGCTGGCGCGACGCGGCCTCGGTCCTGGCCTACAGCATGCGCAGCGTGATCCTGCGCCACCCGTGGTCGGCCGACCTCCTCGGCCGCATGCCCGCGCTCGGCCCCAACGCCATCCAGGTCGCCGACCGGATGCGCCGGATGTTCAAGCTGGCCGGGTTCGCGGGGATGGACGTCGACCACGCCGGCAGCACGCTCACCGCCTACATCTACGGCATGACCATCCCCGAGGTCGCCTGGAACTCCACCATGGGCGAGCACGAGTACGATCCCGCCGAGATGAAGGAGATGGTCACCAGGGCGGTCAGGGACTATCCCGACATGCTGGAGCGTATGGACATGACCGCCTACGACGATCCGCAGACCCTCCGCCAGGTGGCCTTCGACTTCGGGCTGATGTCGGTGCTCGACGGCCTTGAGCGGCGGCTGCCGACGTAGCAGGATCCCGGCATGAGCGCTTTCCGTGCCGCCCGCGACTTCCTCCTCCACGCCGACGCCGCCACCGCCCGCCGCGACTTCCGCTGGCCGGAGTTCGAGGAGTTCAACTGGGCGCTCGACTGGTTCGACGGGGTGCTGGCGGCCGAGACCCCCGACGCCGTCGCTCTCAAGATCGTGGGGGCGAGCACCGCCCGCTACACCTTCGCCGAGCTGTCCGCCCGCTCCGGCCAGGTCGCCAACTGGCTGCACCGCCAGGGTGTGCGCCGGGGCGACCGGGTCCTGCTCATGCTGGGCAACCAGGCCGAGCTGTGGGAGTCGCTGCTGGCCGCGATGAAGCTGGGCGCGGTCATCATCCCGGCCACGACGCTGCTGACCGCCAAGGACATCTCGGAGCGCATCGTCAGGGGCGGCGTCGCCCATGTGATCGCCAATGCCGCCGACGCGGGGAAGTTCGGGGCGGGTGAATACACGAAGATCGCCGTCGGCGACGCCTACAACTGGCTGCCGTACCACGAGGCGTACGAGGAGGACCCGCTCTTCGTCCCCGACGCGCCGACGCGGGCCGCCGACACGCTGCTGCTCTACTTCACCTCCGGCACGACCTCGCAGCCGAAGCTGGTCGAGCACACGCACGCGTCCTATCCGGCCGGGCACCTGTCGACGATGTTCTGGATCGGGCTGAAGCCGGGCGACGTGCACCTCAACGTGTCCTCGCCCGGATGGGCCAAGCACGCCTGGAGCAACGTCTTCGCCCCCTGGAACGCGGGCGCCACCGTGCTGATCCACGACTACCATCGCTTCTCCGCGCCCGCGCTGCTGGAGGTGCTGCGGGACGAGCGGGTCACCACGTTCTGCGCGCCGCCGACGGTGTGGCGGATGCTCATCCAGGAGGATCTCGCCGTGTGGCGGTTGCCGCTGCGCACGGCCGTGGCCGCCGGCGAACCGCTCAACCCGGAGATCATCGACCAGGTCGCCAAGGCGTGGGGCATCACGATCCGGGACGGATACGGCCAGACCGAGACCACCGCGCAGATCGGGAACGCGCCGGACGAGCCGGTCAAGCCCGGATCGATGGGGCGGCCGCTGCCCGGCTACGACGTCGTGCTGATCGACCCCGTCAGCGGCAGACCCGGGGACGACGGCGAGATCTGCCTGCCGCTGGACGCCCGCCGCCCCATAGGCCTCATGTCCGGATATGTCGGCGGATTGAGTGATGCGATGCGCGGTGGTTTCTACCACACCGGCGACGTCGCCACCCGCGACGAGGACGGCTACATCACCTACGTCGGCCGGACCGACGACGTCTTCAAGGCCTCCGACTACCGCATCTCGCCGTTCGAGCTGGAGAGCGTGCTGCTGGAGCACGCCGCCGTGGCCGAGGCCGCCGTGGTGCCCGCCCCCGATCCGGTACGCCTGGCCGTACCGAAGGCCTATGTGACGCTCGCGCCCGGGTTCGAGCCGGACGAGGCGACCGCACGCTCGATCTTCGAGCACTGCCGCAGGGAACTGTCCCCGTACAAGCGGGTGCGGCGGCTGGAATTCGCCGAGCTGCCCAAGACGATCTCCGGCAAGATCCGCCGGGTCGAGCTGCGGGTGCGGGAACCTCACCAGGAGTACCGGGAGGAGGACCTCAGCTCCTGACAAAGCGTAAATGGGAGCATGGCCGTTCTTACAGAACGATCGGCTAGGCTCTGCCCCGTGTTGCCCACCATCGCCGATGTCCTCGCACTGGAGACCGTACGCCGGGGCAGCCCGCGCGTGGTCGCGGGCGCCGACCGGCTCGACACCAGGGTCCGGTGGGTGCACGTCGGCGAGATCGCCGACCTCGCCCACCTGCTGCGCGGCGGGGAGCTGGTGCTCACCACGGGCGTGGCGCTGCCCGAAGACCCGGAGAAGCTCGCCGACTACATCGGCGACCTCGCCTCCGTGGGCGCCTCGGGGCTGATCGTCGAGCTGGGCCGCAGGTTCGTCAAGGAGCTGCCGCCCGCCGTGGTCAAGAAGGCCGAGGAGCACGGGCTGCCGCTCATCGTGCTGGCCCGCGAGACGCCGTTCGTGCAGATCACCGAGTCCGTGCACGCGCGGATCATCGACATCCAGCTGGAGGAGCTGCGCGCCTCCGAGCAGCTCCACGAGGTCTTCACCGAGCTGTCGGTCGAGGGCGCCTCGCCCGCCGAGGTGCTGGCGCAGGTGGCCAGGCTGTCCAACCGGCCCGTGCTGCTGGAGAACCTCGCCCACCAGGTGCTGGCCTGCGAGTCCGCCGGGCGCGACGCGGGCACGCTGCTGGCCGGCTGGGAGACCAGGTCCAGGGGCGTGGCCCCGGCCGAGCGGACCGCGTACGACCCCACCTCCGGATGGGTGGTCACCACGGTGGGCGCGCGCGGGCAGGACTGGGGCCGGCTGATCCTGATCTGCGACTCGGCGCCGTCGCCGCGCGACATGGTGCTGGCCGAGCGCGCCGCCACCACGCTCGCCCTCGGCCGCCTGCTCGAACGCCACCAGGAGTCCCTCGAACGTCAGGCGCACGGCACGATCATCACCGGCATCCTGACCCACGCCTACGCCGACCCCGACGAGGCCGCCGCCCGCGCCAGGGCCGTCGGCGTGCCGCTCACGGGACGCAAGCTGATCAGCGTGGTCATCAGGCCCACCGAGCCGGCCGACCAGGCGCTCGACGGCCAGGCCCAGCTCGGCGAGCTGGCCGAGGCCACCGCCGCCGCCTGCCGCGACGCCCGCCTGCCCGCCCTCGTCGGCGCCCTCGACCAGGAACGCGTCGGGGTCCTGCTGCCCCTCCCGCCCCGCACCCAGGCCGAGCCCGCGCTCACCGCGCTCGCCGAGCGGCTGCGCGTGCTGTGGCGGCCGGGCGGGCTCGCGTTCGTGCTGGCGGGGGGCTCGGTCGTGGAGTCCATCAGGGACGTACGGCGCAGCTTCCTGGAAGCCGAGCAGGTGGCCGACGTGGCCGTCCGCCAGCCGGACGGGCGCCCCTTCTACCGGCTGCCCGACCTGCGCCTTCGGGGGCTGCTGCACCTGCTGCGCGACGACGCCCGGCTGCAGACGTTCGCGGAGCGGGAGCTGGGGCCACTGCTGGCGCACGACGCCCAGCGGGGCGGCGACCTGACCCGGATCCTGCGCATCTACCTCGACGCGGGGCGCAACAAAGCGGTCGCCGCGCAGAAGGCCCACCTGTCCAGGCCCGCCTTCTACGACCGCCTGCGCCGCCTCGAACGCGTCCTCGACACCGATCTGGACGACGTCGAGTCCTGCATGTCACTCCACGTCGCGCTCCTGGCCCTGGAGTCCTTCCGCCGCGAACCCCGCTGACCGCCCCGGGCGCCTAGCGTCACATTCGTGCCCCTCTTCTTCAACGCCGTGGAGGCCGCGGCGCACCGGCTGTCGATCGTGCCT
Source organism: Nonomuraea sp. NPDC003201 (assembly GCF_053590415.1). Taxonomy (NCBI): domain Bacteria; kingdom Bacillati; phylum Actinomycetota; class Actinomycetes; order Streptosporangiales; family Streptosporangiaceae; genus Nonomuraea; species Nonomuraea sp. NPDC003201. Next base: position 485 of record NZ_JBSFTC010000238.1, on the reverse strand, counting down.
CCGATGCTCGACTACTTCGGCGTCCTGGGCCTGCACGCGCTCGTCGCGGCGGCCAGGACGGGCGTCTTCGACGCCCTGCGCGAGCAGCCGTCCACCGGCGCCGAGCTCGCCGCCACGCTCGGCCTGGACGCCCGCTCCTCGGACATGCTGTTACGCTCCCTGGCCGGGCTCGGCTACCTGCGGGTCCGCGGCGGCCGCTACCGCCTGACCCGCGCCTCGCGGTTGTGGTTCACGACGGACTCGCCGCAGTCCCTGGTGGCGGGGCTGGAGTTCTGGGAACGTACGGCGTGCGTCATCTGGCCCCGGCTGGAGAAGGCGGTGCGCGACGGGGTGCCCGCCACGCCCTTCTACGAGCTGCTGGAAGGCGATCCCGAGCTGTCCCGGTCGTTCCAGGCGTGGACGGCGGCGCTGGCCCGGCGGCAGGCTCCGGCGATGGCCAGGGCCGTCCCGGTGCCGCGCGCCGCCCGGCGGGTGCTGGACGTGGG
>NZ_JBSFTC010000237.1:0-17902 GCF_053590415.1 Nonomuraea sp. NPDC003201 | reverse complement strand
CCGCGCGGCGGCTGTCCGGCCTGCTGCCCGACGGGGCGCGGCTCTGGCCGACGCACGGGTTCGGCAGCTTCTGCGCGGTCACGCAGTCCGGCGCGTCCGCCTCGACCATCGGCCGGGAGAAGGACGTCAACCCGGTGCTGCGGATGGAGGCCGACGACTTCGTCACTCACATCCTGGACGGGCTGGACGCCTACCCCGCCTATTACGCCCATATGGGCGCGCGCAACGCCGCCGGAGCGGAGCCGATCGACCTGACCCCGGCGCGGCCGGCCGACAGCGCGGAGCTGCTGGCTCGCCTTCGGGCGGGCGAATGGGTGGTGGACCTGCGCTCACGCAAGGCGTTCGCGGACGGGCATCTGGCCGGCACGCTCAGCTTCGGCCTGGACGGGCCGATGGCGACCTGGCTGGGCTGGCTGGCCCCGTGGGGCACGCCCCTCACGCTGCTCGGCGAGTCGGCCGAACAGGTCGCCGCCGCCCAGCGCGAGCTGGCCCGCATCGGCATCGACCGCCCGGCCGCCGCCTCGACCGGCTCCGTCGAACAGTGGGCCGGGCACAACCCGGACCTGATCGCCGACCTGGCCACAGCGACCTTCGCCGACCTTGCCGCCGCCCGCGCGGACGAACCGGCCATCTCCCGTGCGGGGGAACCAGTCAGCGGCCCGACCGTCCTGGACGTGCGGATGGGCAACGAGTGGCGGGCCGGCCACGTGGCCGGCGCCTTGCACATCCCGCTGCCCGAGCTGCCGGGGCGCCTGGCCGAGGTGCCGGAGGGAACGGTGTGGGTGCACTGCGGCACCGGCTACCGGGCCGCGGCGGCCGCGAGCCTGCTGGCCCGCAGCGGTCGCCAGGTGGTCCACATCGACGACGCCTACTCCCACGCCGCCGGCGCCGGCCTGCCCATCACCACCCCCGACGAGGAACCCTCTTGACCACCCTCGGCCCCGGCGACACACCGGGACGCCTGCCGCGATCCGGTGATCCGCCGGGGCCGATCGACGTGCAGACCCCCGGAGAGTTGGAGTCAGCCCGCCTGCCCGGCTCCCGCGTGCCCGACGGCGTCGAGGAGGTCAAACGACGGGGCTGGAGTCACGATTACCCGTGGGACGGCGTTTGGTCACAATGGCAACGCATGAATGGCCTGTCCCACCTGTGCCGAGATCATAAAGGCCCGGAAGCGACGCCCCCGATTTTTTGCCAAGTGCCAGAATCCCTATAGGCACGGCATTTCAGCGCCGCCCAGTCGCCCACACCCGCGAATCAGATTTGCGCTACTTGCACCATCTATGGATATATGTCTATCTTTTGCCTAGTTGCGGTACGGATGTGGCGCCCTTTCACCGCATCGTTGCCGCTTCGTTGACCGGACCGCGCGCTGCCCGAAGAAGCCCTTCGGGGACAGCGTCCGGCCGCCGAATCCGCGCCTCGCGGAACCGGGGACCCACGTTCTTGGGGTGAATCGGACGCCAGCCCAGGCTGCGCCATGTAGGGCACTTCCAGGCCCGAACCCGTCAGCTAACCCGGTAGGCGGTATGGAAGCAAGGAGTCAATGCCTCATGTCCAAGCCCCGGCTTGCCACAATCGCCTACATCCTCAAGAATCACCGCGATCTCCTCACCAAGTACGTCAGCTTCGCTGTCGCCGTCGCGATCCTCGCCGCAACCGCCGCCATCGCCACCTTCGCATTCGCATCGCCCACCGAGCAGAGCCCGGTGCAGGGAACTCGTCATGGAGCCGGACCCCTCATCTACGGCCTGGACATCTCCAATTACGAGCCCCTGTACGACTGGAATGCCAGCCCGGCCAAGTTCGGCATCATCAAAGCCACGGAAGGCACGTCCTTCCGCGACGCCTCATTCGCCAGGCACTGGCGCGAGCTGGGCAAGAAGGGCATCGTGCGCGGGGCGTACCACTTTGGCCATCCCCGCAACAATCCCATCGCGGAGGCCGAGCACTTCCTGTCCGTGGTGAACTCGCAGCCGGCCAAGGCCGGCGACCTGCTGGTCCTTGACCTGGAGACCGCGAACGGCAGATCCGTCGCCGAGGTCAACGCCTGGGCCAAGACGTGGCTGTCGTACGTGAAGGACAAGACGGGGATCACCCCGATGTTCTACAGCGGCTGGAACTTCGCCAACAAGTACGGCAAGGGCCTGTCCGAGTACCCGCTGTGGGTCGCCCACTACAGCAAGGCCAAGGGGGCCATCACCCCGCCCGCCGACTGGAAGTCCTGGGCCATCCACCAGTATTCCGAGGTCCCTGTCGACCAGAACGTCTCCGCGCTGACCGCCGACCAGTTGCGCGGCCTGGGCCGCCCCACTGCCTGAGCCCACACGGCGGGTCCGCACCGCGATCGGGTGGACGCCGCCCCGCGTGCTGCTCTCGGCCCGGAGGAGCACGCGGTGGACGCCGTCCACGGATGACACCGGTGAAGACCGCTTCGGGCAGCGGCTCAGCCGCGAACGTGGACCCCGGCAGTCTTGCCCCATGCAAATCTTGCACAATGCCATGAACACTCCCGCGCCCTCCCGCGTATCCCACAGTGACCGGCGCCACTCACGAAGGCCGCGTCCAAGGGACCGGAAGGGGATGACGGCGTATGCGACTCCTCAACAGCCGTCGCGCTCTCATCAGTTGCGGCATTGCCGCCCTCTGCACTCTGACCGCCTGCGCCGGCTACACGCCGACGCCCGTCTCTGACACCGCCGGCCTGAGCACCGAGCCAACCGCCGGCCCCAGCACCGAGCCGACCGCCGTCGAGACCGAACCGACCGACGCAGCCACCGTCCAACCGGTGGAGGACGAGCCGGAGTCCCGCACGCGGCAGACCAAGTGGGGACCGCTGTCGGAGGCCGACCAGGAGCTCATCAAGAAGGTCCGGCTCGCCAGCCTGTGGGAGATGCCCATGGCCCAGGACGCGATACAGCGCGCCAACAGCGCCCGCGTCCGCCAGGTCAGCAAGGAGATCGCGGCTCAGCACGACATGCTCGACGGGCAGGTTCGCGACGTGGCCGCCAGGCTGAAGGTCAAACTGCCGGTGAAGCCCACGCCTCAGCAGCAGGACTGGATGACGGATATTTCCGGCAGGTCAGGATCCGCCTATGACAAGACGTACGTCAAATGGCTGCGCCTGGCGCACGGACAGATCTTCACCCTGATCGGCACGGTACGCGGCACCACGCAGAACACCCTGGTGCGGCGCTTCTCCGAACAGGCCAACGCCGCGGTGCTCAACCACCAGCGCCTCCTGGAGAGCACCGGCCTGACCACACCCGAGAGCTTCCCCACCCCGTCCATCTGACGACCGAGGAGGGAGCCCGACGGCGGCCGGGCGCCGCGTGAGCGATTCAGACAGCGGACCAGCCCAGCGGGTTCGGCACGTCCAGGGGTGGCTCGCCGCCCGCCTCGTTGAAGGCGTTCATGGCCGAGATGAGCGCCCGGCGCTGCCTGGCCGACATCCGCGCCACGATCGCGCCGATCTCCTCCCTGCGGCGCGCGGTCACCTCGTCCACGATGCGGCGTCCCTCCTCCGTCAGCCGCATCAGGCTCTCGCGCCGGTTGTGCGGATTGACCTCCCGTACGATCAACCCGGCCGCCACCAGCCGATCGGCCATCCGCATCGCCGTGGAGGAGTTGACACCCAGCAGCTCCGCCATCGTGACCAGCTTGGTCTCACCATGGCCGGCCAGCACCACCAGCATCCTGAACTGCGGCAACGTGACCCGGTCCCCGACCGCCCCCAATGACCTCACCGCGACCGCCACCAACAGCCGCGACCCGGTCAGCACCGCCGTGACGACAGCCGAAAGATCCTCTCCCTGCGCCTGGAGGTCATCGTCATCCTTCATAGGCACTGTTGTACATGCGCGGAGCGGATCACGGGCACGAGATCCCCATCGTCCGCAACGCCAGGATCAGGAACCGAGTTCTCCTTGAGTCACCTCACGGCAAGATCCTCATGAGGCGCCCGTTACGACCGCGTGGCGGGGTCGCGTCTATGGTGCGGCGGTCGGCCGGACGAGCGGTTGCAGCAGCAGGTTGACGGCTGCGCGGCCGGCTTCGAGCGCGGCTTTGAGGGGCTTGCCGTCGCGGGTGAGGCGGCCGATGCGCGGGGAGTCAGGCGCGGGGCGCACGGACAGCACCGCCGGATCGGGCGCGGCCTGGCCGTCGGCGGGTGGAGGGGTCGCCGGGGGCACGGGCCGGTCGTACCGGGCGAGCAGCGTGTCGTCGTGCAGCAAGCGGTGGTCGCGCGCGGAGAAACTCCGGTGCAGTGCCTCCGGGTAGCTCCGCAGGACGGTCGCGGCGATCAGGCGCGTCCCGTAGGACGGTCGCGCGGCCGGTGCTCCGGCCACGGCCGAAGGCGCGGGACGGGACCGCAGCACGAGGACGTGGCTGGCGCCCTGCGCCAGGGCGGTGCGGTACGGGATGGACTCGGCGAGTCCCGCGTCGTAGAAGAGCCGCCCGGCCAGCTCGACCGGCGGACCGGCGAGGAACGGCAGTGCGGCACTGGCCCGCAGGGCCAGCCGCAGCTCGACGGGACCGGTCAGATGCGGGCGCAGATCGGTGGATTGCCCGGTCTGTACGTCGGTGGCCAGCGGATGGTACTCGATGGGGTTGGTCAGGACCGCGTCGAAGTCCATCCGGGTCACTTCGCAGTACAGGTACTCGACCAGGTTCCGCACGTCGACCATCGGACGGCCGCGCAGGAGGTTGGACGGGCGGATCATCGCTCGCGCGTAGACGGGCTCGGCCCAGCCGGTCAGGTTCTCGGGGGTTCCGCTCAGCAGCCAGGCCCCGGTGATGGCCCCGGCCGATGCCCCATAGACCGCGTCGAAGGCGTGCGCCGCGCCGGCCTCGTGCAGGGCCAGGGCCATGCCCGCGGAGACCGTGCCGCGCATGCCGCCGCCCTCGATGGCCAGGGCCACCCGGTGGCCGTCCTGGCGGGCGCCGGGACGGCTGCCGCTACGGACCCGGTCGGCTATGACGCGCAGCACTTCGTGTTCGCCGGTCTCGGGTGGCATATGTCCTTCTTTGTGTGGTGTGGCTAGTCACGGTCGCCGGACAGGTACGAGCGGGCCCGGGCCCAGACGCCGGGGTCGGGTTGGGTGGTCGTCCACGTGGTGGACCTGAGCTTTCCCCGCCCGCGGTAGCGCCGCACGATGGCGACGTGGTCCGGCCAGGCGACGAACGTGCGCAGGGCCTGCTCATCCTGCCAGATCGACACCGAGCCGCACCTGCCTGCCAAAGGCTCCGTCCACAGCCACATGCCGACCGCGCCGGGCAGGTCGGGCCACGCGCGGCGCAGGGTGAGTCCGGCGTGGTAGACGCCGGGCAGGTCGAGCGGCCGGCTGATCTTGAAGTCGGTGACGCTGACCAGCACCGAGCCGGTGGCGCGGGCCGCCGGTCCGGGAGTCCATCGGGATCTCAGCATGCCGCTGCTCCAGCCCTTTCTTGTACGAACGTTCGTGCCGAGAATAGGAACTTACCTAAGACGACGTCAAGCCGCTATCATGGGCCGAACGTTCGTACGCAGAAGGGGTGAAGATGGCGGGACGGCCGCGGGACGAGCGGGCCCGCGACGTGATCCTGCGCCGGGCGGCGGACATCGCCTCGCAGGACGGGCTGGAAGGGCTGTCGATCGGCCGGCTGGCCACGGAGCTCGGCCTGAGCAAGAGCGGCCTGTTCGGCTACTTCGGTTCCAAGGAGGAGCTTCAGCTCGCCACGATCCGCACCGCGATGAGCGTGTTCGTCGACGAGGTCGTCCAGCCCGCGCTGACCGTGCCGCCGGGCCTGGGGAGGGTGCGGCGGCTGTGCGAGAGCTGGTTGAGCTACTCGCAGCGGCGGGTCTTCCCCGGCGGCTGCTTCTTCTTCGCCGTCACCGCGGAGTTCGACGCCCGCCCGGGCCGGGTGCGGGACGCCGTCGCCGCGGCCGGCCTCGACTGGATCCGCTTCGTGACGCGTACCGTCGAGGATGCCCGCCAGCTCGGCGAGCTCGCCGACGACACGGACGCCGACCAGCTCGCCTTCGAGCTGATCTCTTTCATGGAGAACGCCAACGCCGTCTCCTTGCTGCACGACGACCCGAACGCCTACGAGCGCGCCAGGACCGCCATCCGCAACCACCTGGCGGGCAGGGCGGTAGCCGCGCCTGGCACGTGAACACGCCTGGCTTCAGCCGTCGGAGCCCAAAGGGGTCAGGTCGATCTCGGGCACCCATGCCCCGGGGTCGGAGGGGGCGGGCAGCGGGCGCGGGCGCAGCTGCCGCAGTAGCGCCCGCAGCAGCGGCCGGGGATTGCGCCGGTGCCAGACGATCGACCAGGGCATCAGCGGCGTCGGCTCGACGATCGGGATGCGGCGCAGGCCGCTCCCGGCCGGGTCGATGCTCATCTCGCCCAGCCCCACCGCGCTCTTCTCCGCCAGGAACTGCTCCACGAGATGCCGCTGGCCGATGGCCGGAGCGTTGAAGCGCAACGGCACGCCGAACCGGTCGGCCAGCCGTACGAGATAACCGCGCCACTCCGCCGCGCCCGCCGGGTCGGGCATCGCGATACCCGCCTCGCGCAGGTCAGCCGGTCGCAGCACGTCCCTGGCGGCCAGGCGGTGGTCCTCGGGCACGAACGCGTGCAGCGGCTCCAGACGCACGAGCCGGTACGCCAGCTCGGCGGGCCAGGGCGCCGGTGTGTCGTGTACGCGTCCGAACGCGGCGTCGAGCTCCTGCCGCCGCAGGGCCGGCAACGCCACGGACAACCCCTGCCGCATGCTCAGCTCGATCCGTACGCGAGCGTCGCGCTCACTCGCCTGACGTACCATCCGCAGCGGCGTGAACCGCTCGTCGTACACGTCCACCCGCAAGGGGTCGTCCGCCAAGCGGACCGCCTGGACCGCCTGGATCGCCCGGTCGAACGCGGAGACCGCGTCACGAGCACGGGGCAGCAACCGCTCCCCCGCCTCGGTCAGCTCCACAGCACGAGTCGTCCGCTCGAACAGCGGCACCGTCAGCGCCTCTTCCAATCGGCGAATCCGTTTCGACAGCGCCTGCTGGCTGATGAACAGCCGCGCGCCGGCCCGGCCGAAGTGCAGCTCCTCCGCGGTGACCACGAACGCGCGCAGGCCCTCGATGTCCGCCTCCACGCCTCGAGGGTGGATTGAAAACCGTTGGTTGTCAATCGGGCGCAGAGAGCTGTTGGACACCACCGGCCGCCTGCGAGTTTGCTGGTCTCTCCACCGAAGGGGGCACGAGATGAAGATCGTGGAAATCCGTCCGGAGTTGCACCTGATCCTGCTGGAGTTCGGCCAGGCGTACCTTTGGAACGACGCGGGCGCGCTCACGCTGGTCGACACCGGCGTCGCCACCTCCGGCAAGGACATCGCGGCCGCGATCGAGCGACTGGGCCACCGCAGGAGCGACGTCAAGCAGGTCGTGCTCACCCATTTCCACGAGGACCACTGCGGCGGGGCCGCCGAGATCAGCGGGTGGGGCGACGTCACCGTGCTGGCCCATCGGCTGGAGGCGCCGGTGATCCGCGGTGACAAGCCCGCTCCTCCGCCCCTCTTCACCGACGAGGAGCGCGTCCTGCACCGCGACCTCGGGGCCCATCTGCTGCCCGCCGCGCCCGCGTGCCGCGTGGATCGCGAGCTGGAGGACGGCGACACGATCGATTTCGGCGGTGGCGCGCGGGTGATCCACACCCCCGGCCACACCGACGGCAGCATCGCGGTTCACCTGCCGCGCTCCGGGGTGCTCTTCACCGGGGACACGGTCGCACATGTCAACGGACAGGTCATGCCCGGGGTGTTCAACCTGGACCGCTCAGAGCTGCTCCGTTCCTTCCGCAGGCTCGCGGAGATCGACGCGCGGCTGGCCTGCGTCGGTCATGGCGAACCGCTCCCCGACGCCCGCGCGGCCCTCACCGCGGTCGCGGCGACCCTGCCCGCCTGATCACCATTCGCGCTCCACGGCCGCAGTCCGGGTGTCGCCAGACCGGGTTGCGCCAGCGGTGCCCGCGCTCGGCCGCGCGCTCCACGGCCGCCGCGTCGACCTCGATGCCCAGGCCCGGTACGGCGGTGCGTTCGGCGAAACCGCCGGCGAACCGGAACGGGGTGCGGTCGACCAGGTAGTCGAGCACGTCGTTGCCCTGGTTGTAGTGGATGCCCACACTCTGCTCCTGGATCAGGAAGTTCGGGATCGCCTCCGAGATGCCGCCGGCGTGGCTGACGTCCGGCTGGGCCACCGCGATGCCGTCGCGCAGCACCTCGCGGAAGTCCCAGCGGGAGTAGAGGCGCTCGCCGGTGGCCAGCGGGATCGAGGTCGACCGGGCCAGGGCGGCCGGCCTGGAGGCCGTAGACGTTGTACCAGTTGGGCATGACGGTCGAGATGAGCTTGCCGTTCTTCAGCGCCGCGGTGTTCGGGGCGCCGTACGGGTCGGGCAGCGCGATCAGGAAGCCGCTCTGCACGCCCTTGGCCTGAACTCCAGCACCTCGACGGCCTCGGGCGAGTCGAGGACGAGGTTGCCGCCCTCGTCGTAGTAGCCGCCGCCCCGCTGGAGCAGGAGCTGGAGGAACTGGTTGGTGATGGAGGTGTTGTCGCCGGTGGAGACCATGCCGAGCGACTGGCCGGTCTTCTCGTGCAGCTTCGCGCCGACCTCGGCGAGCTCCTCCCAGGTGGCGATGTCCGCGGGGATCTTGTTCGTCTCCCACTCGTCCTCGCGGTAGTACAGGACGCTGAGGCAGGTGTCGGACTCCAGCGCGTACAGGGTGCCGTCGATCGAGTAGGGGGCGGTGCGCAGCAGGTCGTCCTTGACCGGCGCGGCCAGGTCGTCCAGCGGGGCGAAGAGCTGCTTGCCGATGCCGCCGGACATGGCGCGCGGGAAGACGCTGATCACGATGCCGATCATGTCGGGCGTCCCCCGACCCGCCGCACCGGTCGAGATCATGCGGGTCACCAGCGCCTCGCTGTCGGCGTTGGTGAACTTCGTCGTGTAGTCGTACCGGCCGCCCGGGGCGTCCGTGAGGCGCTTGGCCTGCTCGGTGAAGGTCTTCACATAGCCCGGGTCGTGCGTCCACAGGTTGAGCTCCACCTTGCCCGACGACACGGACGCCGAGCCGCCGCCGCTGGCGGCCAGCAGGGGGTTGTCAAGCAGCATGTTCGGCGGCCGACGCCGGTGTCAGTAAATCAGTACTACTATTTTCTGCATTGATACGATTTTTAGAGGTGCAAGGTGACGCGGCCCACCCGCACGACCTCCGCGGAGGCGACGGCGATGCCGTCGAGAACGTTCCGTACGGCCGGGTCGACCCACACGCCGGTGTCGCGGCGCCACGGCAGCAGTTCGAGCCGTACCCCCTGCCCGGCGACCTCGTCACGCCACGGCGTGAGGTCGATGTCCCAGGCGCGCCCGTGCCAGAAGTGGTCGCTGACGAGCCGGTCGCCCACGTACGCGCGGCCGGCGTCGCCGGTCCAGGTCACCCGCAACAGCACGCGGTCGGCGCCGTCGAGCGCGGCACGCGGCACGTCCAGGCGCACGTGCGCCGCGCCGGAGTAGTCGGCCGGCGCGCTGAGCCGGTCCATCGGCCCGCCGCGCACCGGGTCGGGGGGCGCGGGGGCGTTCGGGTGCAGGTCGGCGGCGACCGTTCGGGTGCCTGCACCGGAAACGTGCACCGACCAGGTGCGCCACAGCCCCTCTCCACAGGGGCCGTCGAGCTCGCCGCCGTCGGCCGTCAGCCCGGCGGGCGCGGGCAGCAGGGCCACGGTGCACCGCTCGGCCTCCGACTGGAGCACCAGAGCGCCGTCGACGGCGTACACCGGCGCGTCGGACAGCACGAGCCGCTCGCGACCCGCGACCTCCAGCCGGTACAGGCGGTTCGCGCTCGCCTCGTCGAGGACGAGGACGCGCGCGCCGGGCAGGTCGACGACGCACTCCGTCCCGGGCTCGGCGACGTCCACCACCGTCGTGTCGCCGACGGACCGAGCCCCCTCGACCCGAACGTCGCCGTCGAGGACGAGCTCCACCGGCACGCCGTCGGTCGCGGACAGGACGACCAGGTCGCCGTCCTCGTCGGTGATCCGGGTGACGAGTTGCGCGGTGGCGCTACGCAGGACGAGCCCCGGGGCGAGCGGGTAGCGCAGCGGCCACACCAGGGACACCCCGGCGGGAAGGTCGAGCGGCCTGGTCGGAACGGTGACGTCGGCGTCCTCGAACGACACCGTGACCTGGACGTCCTTCTGCGCGTCGAGCGGCCGCTTGGGCGGCTGGTACGTGGTCAGGAAGAGGTAGCCGCCGCGCCCGTCCGAACGGACGGCCCATCGCAGCTCGCCCGGGTCGTCGCTGCCGCCGCCCACGCTGACGCTCATCGGCGCGAGCCGGGCGCCCTCTCCGGCCAGCCAGAGGTGCAGGCGGCGCAGCAGGTGGTGGTGCGGGCGGATCTGGCCGTGCTCCCCGATCGGGGCGTAGAAGTCGTAGCTCAGGGTCGGCACGTCGTTGGGGTAGCCCGTGGCGTGAGACTCCTGCTCGGTGCCGTGCGGCCCGACCCGCTGGGTGCCGCCCGCGTACATGTAGTAGCCCTGCCAGATCGACCCGCTCCCGATCTTGGCCAGCGCGAGCGCGGCCACGTCCTGAGCCGTGACCAGCGGGCGCCGGTGGTAGGCGACGTGCATGCCGCCCCCGATCTCGCAGGTGGCGAAGGGGGTCGCGGCGTCGTCCTTGAGCGGGACCGCGGCGGGGTCGAGCACGATGCCGTCGAGCGCCTCGCGCAGGTCCGCGCCCACCGTCAGATCGTCGCGGACCTCGCTGTAGCGGAAGTGGTGGGCGGCGAACCGGGGCCACTCCGTCTGCGAGTCCTCCCAGAACCCGTCGGAGTAGGCGCTGTAGAGCGGGAGCAGCGTCTCGGGCACCAGGGCGCCGCCCCAGCCCGTCGCGGTCCACAGGGGCACCCGCAGTCCCAGGTCCTCGGCGATGCGTCTGAGCATGGCGAGATGTTGCGGCTGGTCGTACAGCTCGTTGTCCATCTGTGCGCCCACCACGGGCCCGCCCTCGGCGTGGGTGAGGCCGGCCAGCTGGCTGATCGTCTGGGCGTAGAGCGCGCGGACCAGCTCCAGGTAGGCGGGGTCGTTGGTGCGGGTCTTGAGCCCGCGTTCGACGAGCCAGTCCGGGAATCCGCCGCGGCGCGCCTCGCCGTGTGCCCACGGGCCCATCCGGACGACGACGTCCAGGCCGTGGCGTGCGGCGAGCTCGATGAACGCGCGCAGGTCGAGGTTGCCGTCCCATCGGAACCGGCCGGGCTCGGGCTCGTGCGCCTGCCAGAGCACGTACGTCGCCACCGTGTCCAGTCCGCCGGCGCGCGCGTGCCCGAGGACCTCGTTCCACCGCTCGCGCGGGATGCGGGAGTAGTGGATCTCCCCGGTCACCGGGAACCAGGGCTTGCCGCCGCGTTCGAGCCACCGGCTCGTGACCTCGATCCGGTCCGACGTCCTCGTGTCGTCCCCCAGCCGGAGGTGTCCCCGGCGGGGCGGGGACTGCGGGGAGACGCGCACGGTGCGGGCCTTGTCGTTCATTGTTCTCCTTCGAGAGGGACGTGGGCGATCGTATGGCCGGTTGACCCGGCGAGCCGATGGGCGTTTCACTGCCTCATATGGACGAAACGACGCTGCCTGAGGGGTTCGCCGGCGGACGGATGCTGGTCGTCCCCCGGCCCATGGTGCGCAGGGCCCTCGGCCGGCCCGTGACGAACCGGCTCCTTGTCACCGATACCGGGATCTTTCTCCACGCCGCACGGCATGGAGCGGCCCGGCCCGGCGGCGCCGGACAGCACATCCTGCTGGTCTGCACCGACGGATCGGGATGGGTCGAGACGGGCGATGGACGTTTCGCCGTTCAGCGGGGCGACGCGGTCCTCCTGCCCGCCGGAATGGCCCACGAGTACGGGGCCTCGGACATCGACCCCTGGACCCTGTGGTGGTTCCACGCCGTGGGCGCCGACGCCGCCGACCTCGTCAGCGCCGGGCTGGCGGCGGCCGGTGGGATCGTCACGCATCTCCGGGATCCCGCACCCGTCGCCAGTCTCATCTCCCAGGTGATCGACGGCCTCGACGCCGGGACCACGGGCGGCCTCGTACGGGCCGCCGGCGCGGCCTGGAACGCGCTCGCCCAGGTCGTCGCCACCGGCCGCCGTCCTCTCGGAACCTCGCTCAGCCCGGTCGAACGCGCCGTCGAGCACCTGCGCGCGACCACGCCCCAGCGCACCTCCGTGGGCTCGCTGGCGGCGATGGTCGGGCTGAGCACGTCCCAGCTCGGCGCCCTCTTCCGGGAGCAGCTCGGGGTCTCTCCGCTGAAGTACCAGACGCAGCTCCGGATGGCGCGCGCACGGGAGCTGCTGGACCACTCCGGCCTCGCGGTCAAGGCCGTCGCCCGCGAGGCCGGATACGACGACGCCCTGTATTTCTCCCGCAAGTTCGCGAGCGTCCACGGGCTCGCGCCTACCGCGTACCGGAACCGCGCGCGCTGAGCCCGCGCCACTCCGCGTCGCACGGTCCACCTCACGACGACCCGGCCCTCCCACGGGCCCAGCCGCAGCGTGCCGCCGTCCTCGGCGGGAGGTTCGGGCAGCCGCAGAGCGTTCTGGAGCGACAGGTAGATGTTCACCGCGGTGACGTCCATCCGCTGCGCCGTGGCGCAGGTCGGTGTCGCGACCGCCGTCGCCGCCGATGAGGTCGTGCGTCACCAACCGGTCGGGGCCGATGTACTCGCGCAGCAGTGCCTGCTGCCACGCGAGGAACTCGACGGTGAGCGCGGCCTGGAAACGGTCCCACGCGAGGGCGTAGCCGGGATTGGTGTTGCCGTCGGGTGGCCAGAGGTCGGCCGGCGTGCGGATTGGCGATCTGGTGCAGGCCGATCTCCGGGCAGCGCGCCGATTACCTGTTCGCCGAGCCGGCCGGTGGACGCCAGGCCCGCACCGCGGTGCCGGTGTCGTCCGCCTGGACGGTCGTCACCGTCCGCGGCGTCGAGGTACTACGACGAGCGCGGCCGCCGCGAGGACCCGCTGAAGATCATGGCGGAGAACGGCACCGACATCGTCCGCCTGCGCCTCTACAACGACAGCGGCCCCGATCACCCGCGGGTCGGGTACCCCGGCCACCATCTACCCGAGGGCTACCAGGACGAGGAGGACATCCTCGACCTCGCCCGGCGCGCCACCCGGTACGGAATGCGGATCCAGCTGACGTTCCACTACAGCGACTACTGGACGAACGGCGAGATCCAGGACATCCCCAAGGACGGGCGCGACGTCACGGACCTGCCCCGCGAGCAGGCCGTCGACAAGCTGGAGAGCCACGTCTACGACTACACCAGGTACTTCCTCCAGCGCATGGCCGCGCAGGGGACGCCACCGGCCTTCGTCTCGCTCGGCAACGAGATGCAGGGCGGGCTGCTCTTCCCCTACGGCTGCTCCTACACCGCCGACGGGGCGCCGGCGCTGGCCCGGTTCCTCAAGGCCGGCTACCGGGCCACCAAGGAGGTGTCGCCGGACACGCGGGTCATCATCCACATCACCGATGCCGGCGACTACGACGAGTACCGCTGGTTCTTCGGCCTGCTCGACCAGCTCGGCGTCCCGTACGACCTCATCGGCTCGTCCTCCTACCCCTTCTGGACCCGCCGGGACATCCCCACCGTCGTCCGGTTCTTCGACACCATCAGCCGGGAGTTCAACAAGAGGATCATGGTCATGGAGACCGGCATCAACTGGAATCCGGTCACCCACGAAGGCCTCGAAGGCCAGCTCCACGACAACGGTCCCGTGCCCTACGGGGAGACTCCCGCCGGGCAGCGCGACTTCCTTTGTGAGCTGTTCGCCGCGCTCAAGAGCGTGCCCGACGGCGCCGTGATCGGCGATCTCTACTGGGACCCGGTCATGATCCCGGCGCCCGGGGTCGGCTGGGAGGTCGGCGAGCCGAACTTCGTCAGCAACACGACCCTGTTCGACTTCACCGGCAGGGCGCTGCCCGCGTACCGATACAACGTCGACGGCGGGCGCTGAACCGATCCGGGTGGGGCGCGACCTGCCAGCTCCGCCCCACCCGGCATCAGCCGCCGACCGGCAGGGCCCGCTCGACGTGACACGCCCGACGTCAGCCGGTGACCGGCAGGGCCAGCCCGGTAGCGCCGGCGACGGAGCAGACGGCTTCGGAACCGGCCCGCGCCAGCAGGTCCAACCCCAGCCTGGCGCGGCGGACCCGCTCGATCGACAGCGCCACCGACGTTGCCTCCAGGTGGCTGCCCGACGGGTAGATGTCCGGGGCGTTGCGCAGACCGAACTTCGCGTACACCGGCGCCGCCAGCTCCACCAGCCGGGGCAGCTCGTAGTGTCGGACGAACCCGCCCAGGTTGTCCGGCGACTCGACGTAGATGTCCAGCGGCTGGGTGACCGCACCGCGGATGGCCCCGATCTGCGCGAGTGTCAGGTCGGTCGGCAGATTGAGCGTGTCCGCCCCGAGCCCGGCGATCACCTTGGCGGTGGCCGGGTTCGCGATCGGGAGCATCACCGAAATCTTGGCCTGCATCTCCGCGGGCAGCTCCCCGCTGTCACGCAGCCGGCCGAACACCGAGAGCACACCCACGTCGGCGATCAGAACGCTGCGCACGCCCAGCTCGGCCGCCCGGCGGATCTCGTCCACCACCGCGACCAGCTGGTCCTGCCCGCGCACCGCCGGCGCCAGGCCACCCCCGGCGGGCGCGCGGCTCATCGCGGAGGTGTCCCAGCCGGCACACGGCCGGGCGAACAACGACAGCTCCACCCCGGCGTCGGCGGCCATGCCGACCATGTCGGTGATCTCGCCGTCCGTGAGCAGGCCCACCCCGCTGCCCTGCGAGACCCGGGTGACCGGGACGCCCAGCCGTTGCGCCTCGCGCAGAACGGCGGCAAGGCTGGCCGGCCCCTCCACGCTGGGGATCTCGACACGGTATTGGGCCCCGTCGGGGAACCGCCCGGGAGACGGCGGCGGCGTGGACCCGTCGTCAGCGGGCAGCCCAAGACGGACGAGCAGCTCATGAGTGGTGGACATCGCGCTCCCAGTCCCGTATTGTTCGAAATCTCGAACAAGGTTCGGTATATCAACATGCGGAGGCTAACGATTCCGGCTCGCGGTCGTCAATGCCGGCCGATGGACATGCCGCGCCCCCCGACCAGCAGGAGACAGCGATGGCCCGGACGGTTCCGGCGGTCAACCGAGCGCTCGACATCCTCGAGCTGTTTCTCGCCGAGGACGCGCTGGCCGCCTCCGACATCACCGCCCGGCTCGACCTGCCCCGGACCACCGTCCACGAGCTGGTCAACACCCTGGTCGACCGCGGCTACCTGGTCGCCGAGCCGAGCGCCCCGATCCGGTACCAGCTGGGCATGAGGCTCTTCGAGCTGGGCGGGCTCTTCGCCGACCGCCTCGACCTGGCCAGGCAGGCTCAGCACGCGGCCACCGAGGTGGCCGCAGCCTGCGACGAGAGCGTGCACGTCGCGATACTGGACGGAGCCGAGGTGGTGTACATCGCCAAGGTGGACAGCACCCATTCGGTACGGATGGTCTCCGCGGTCGGCCGCCGACTCCCTGCGCACTGCACCGCGGTCGGGAAGATGCTGCTGTCCGCCCTGGCCCCGGAGGCACTCGATGCCCGCTACCCGCACGACCGGCCCCTCCAGCCGATGACCCCGAACAGCATCACCACGCCCGCCGGGCTCCGCGCACAACTGGCCGAGATCCGGCGGGCAGGCGTGGCCTACGACAACTGCGAATCCAACGAAGCGGTCGCCTGCGTCGCCGTCGGCGTACTCGATCACACTGACCGCATGGTGGCCGCGATGAGCGTCTCGGTGCCCACCGTCCGCTGGACCGACGAGCGCCGAGAACAGTGGACCGACCTCGTCCGCACCGGCGCCGCCACCCTCTCCCACCGACTCGGCCACCGCTCATAATCCGTGGACGGCACTACTCTCTCGGCACGGAGCAGCCGGTGACGATCGGCCGGGCACACCGACTCACCTCTCAAAAAGCGGCGCCGGAGTCGAAGACGCGCCACCTGTACCCCGGAGCACGTAACCCGACCCTTGCGCCGGGTCGGGTTACCTGCTCATCGGACGTCGGTCGCGTTCAGGCGCCTGACCATGTCAGCCGGCCGCGGCTTCATCGACCGGCTTCCTCCAGCTCGACGGCGTGTTCCGCCCGGGCGGGAAGGAGCAGGGCGGTGATGACCACGGCCACGGACAGCACCGCGCCGAGGATGAACGCCAGTCGCATGCCGTCGAGGTTGGCCAGCGCCTCGGCGACCCCCTCGGCTTTCAGGGCGTCGGCGCGCGCGCTCATCACGGTGATCACGAGCGCGGTGCCGAGGGCCGCCGAGACCTGCTGGAGCGTGCTCAGAATCGAGCTGCCGTGGGAGTAGAGGTGCGGGGGAACCGCGCCGAGCCCGAGGGTGAACACCGGGGTGAAGGTCGCGGCCAGGCTCACCATCAGCAGCGCGTGCAGGCCGAGGATCTGCCAGTACGGCATGGTCATCGTGACCTGGGTGAAGCCGGCGAGCGAGAGCATGATGCCGATCGCGCCGGGGATGACCAGCACCCGGCCGCCGAACTGGTCGAACAGGCGGCCGACGGTCGGACCGAGCAGGCCCATCGCCAGGCCGCCCGGCATCACGAGGAGCCCGGTCTCCAGGGCGCTGAGCCCGCGGACGCTCTGCAGGTAGAGCGGCAGCAGGATCATCGAGCCGAGCATCGCCATGAAGGACACCGACATCAGGATCAGCGCGACGGTGTAGGTGCGGTGGCGCAGGGTGCGCAGGTCCATCAGCGGCACGTCGCGCTTCTGCAACGACATCTGGCGGAAGACGAAGACGGCGATGGTGACCAGCCCGGCCGCCACGATCCCGGCGGCAAGCCGGACGTCACCGCCCTCGAACTGGCTGAGCCCGTAGACCAGGCCGCCGAATCCGGCCGCGGCGGTCACCACGCTGAACCAGTCGATGGTGCTGAACTGGGGCTCACCGATGTTCTTGAGCCGCTTCAGGCCGCTCCAGGCGATCAGGGCGGCGATGGGGAACACCACGGCGAACAGCAGGCGCCAGGACCCGAACTGCAGGATCACGCCCGAGATCGCGGGGCCCATCGCGGGCGCGACCGAGATGGCCAGGGTGACGTTGCCCATGACCTTGCCCCGGTCTTCCTCGGGCACCACCTGCATCAGGGTGGTCATCAGCAGCGGCATCATCACGGCCGTCCCGGACGCCTGGATGATGCGCGCACCCAGCAGCACCTCGAACGTCGGCGCGACGGCGGCCAACGCCGTGCCGGTCAGGAACAACGCCATCGCCACCGTGTAGGCGCTGCGGGTGGACACCCGCTGCAGGAACCAGCCGGTGATCGGGATAACGGCGGCCATGGTCAGCATGAAGGCGGTCGAGAGCCACTGCGCGGTCTGCTCGGTGATGTGCAACGCGTCCATCAACCGCGGGATCGCGTTGATCATGATCGTCTCATTGAGGATGACCACGAACGTGGCGAGCACAAGCAGCCGGATCACGGCCGGGGTGCGGCCCGAACCGGCGGCCGCGGACTTGGCGGGTGAGTCGAGCTGTGGGCTGGGCACGGTACCTCTATCAGGGTTGTCGGAAATGGTGTCGTCACGGCCGGCATTCCAGCCTTGGGTCTCACGAGTAGTCGTGGTCATACACAGACTGACCTACACCACCGACAAAACTCATCGCCCCCGTCCAACATTCCGGCACGTGATGCGAAATGTCACCCGCTTTTAACCCGGGTCCCGTGTCGCCCCATGACCTGCGGCGAACGTCGTACGCCACGTCGATCCCGGCGCCGAAGCCGAGGCGCGGCCGGTCTGCCGCCGTCAGGACGACGAGGGGGAAGTTCC
>NZ_JBSFTC010000236.1:0-18249 GCF_053590415.1 Nonomuraea sp. NPDC003201 | reverse complement strand
CATTGACCCGGTAGCGGGTCAATGCGCGGCCGTCGCAGTTCGCCCTCGGGGTCCGCGGCGGAGTCTTCAGCGCCATGATGCCCACAGCGGCGAACACCTCATCGAAGACGGCGGTGAACTTGGCGTCCCGATCACGGATGAGGAAGCGGAAGGTCTCCGCTCGTCTGCCGAGGTCGAGCAGGAGATCGCGGGCCTGCCGAGCGGTCCGCGCCCCCGTCGGGCGGCGGGTCACGCCCAGGACGTGCACCCGTCGGGTACGCCGCACGGTCGCCGCGACGCTGGCGGAAGGCGAGAGCGAAGGTCTCGGCGCAGACGTCATCAGCCACGTGCGGGCCGGGTCGCCGGGACGCGTACCGGTGGATCTCCGTGTAGTGGGCGTCGAAGACGGCGCCGAAACACTCGGGCTCATCCCAGGACCGCTTGATCACCGTGGCGTCGTCCTGCCACGGTGGTACGACGCTCGGGGGAGCTGCCATGCATGGCTCCTTCGTACACAAACCTCGTCATCGGCGGTACGGCGGTCACCTTGTTGTTGTCCGAAGGCCGCCGTCGCCTTCCCTTGAATTCGGATGCTCGGTGACGCAGTGGAAGCGATCATGCCCGCCGGCAACCGGACCGCCGAACCCCCATGTCAACCCCGACGGCCGAGTTTCGGGCATCCACAGGCGCCGAACAGATCGAACAGCCACCGGCAGAAAGCGGCCGGATCGGCGGGTGACGGTGCCCGAAATTTTGGTCGGCATTCATCGATCGGACGGCGTATCAGACGCCTCCATAAAAGTGACGCGACAGGGATACGACAGGGGCAAGAAAGGGGTCTGCCCTAACTTTACTGCTGAGAGTTCACGGCAGAAAGGCGAGAAAGCAAGGAGGCAGAGCGTTCGGCAAATGTCCTCTGATCGCGAACACCTCAGCCTGCTGGACAGCAGCGCACAGCACCCCGCATGAACGAAAGATTCAGGGGCCTACGCGGCTCGTGACCTCTCGGACGGTTCCACGACCACTCTTTCTCAAGGAGAACGCCATGCGTCCACGTCGCATCATCGCCGTGTCAGCCCTGGCAGCGGCTGGTCTGTTGCTCAGCGCTTTCCCCTCCTCTGCGGACTCCCGGTCCCCGGTCGCACCCCCTGCCCCGACGCGCGTGTCCACTCCAGCAACCAGCGGTCCGTCCACCGATTCCTCAACGACTCTGGCCGACCTGTGCTGGAACAGAGAGAACAGGTGGTGGTGCAGCAATAGAACGTCAGCGCCTATCTACGAGGCCGGCACCACCAACATCATCGATTACCTCCGGAGCAACCCCAGCGTCTTCGCCTGCCGGGCCGAAGGCAACCGCAACAACAACGGCCCTCACCCCAACCGGTGGGAGTGGACCAATGGCGATGTCACCGGCCGATGGGGATACGTGATGGACAGCTGGATCTCCAGCGAGACAGATCCCCTTCCCGTCTGCTGAACGAATTACTGAACGACGCCCGCCCGCCGCCCTCAGGTCGAGGGGGCGGGCGCTTCCACGGAGATGCGGCCGGCCGGCTTGAGGATCAGCACGGGCTCAGGCGGACCGACCTCGCGGGACGGCCAACCGCACCTGCGAGGAACACCGTATCGACATGGAGAAAGTCGCACGCCAGGAAGGCGGGCGGAGCGCCGTCGTTGCTAAAGCTTCCCGGGACGGATTGCCACATCATCGATCTGGAACGCGGGTCCGGCGGTGCTCGCGTTCCAGACAAAGGTCCAGTCGACGCGGGTCGTGCCCGCGGGCGCGGTGAACGTGCCGGCTGCTTGGGTCCAGGCGGTCTTCCGGGCCAGGGAGATGGCGTCGGTACGCAGCACCGTGCCGGACTCGTCGCGCCACCGCACATTCCACGTGACGGCAGGCATGGTCGCCACGGCCTCCCGGTACCACAGCGACACCTGGTAGCTCGTACCGGCGACCACACCGCTGTATCCGGGGAAGTTGTCAAGCGCCACCGCGCTGCCGGACGCCTGGGCGCTGGTCATCTGCAGCGAGCCCGTGCCACCATGCGCGCCGCCGGTCTGGTGCGCCAGGCCGGCCCCGTACCACGGGGCGTAGGGCGAGGTCGTCGAGCCGGACTCGAAGTCCTGCTCGGCGATCGCCGGCGGGACGGGCGTGCCGCCGTCGAACGTGCTGCCGGCGTCCTGGCCGTACTGGGGGCCGACCCACAGCCCGGGCACGATGCGATTGCCCATGTCGGTGACCCTGAACTGCCACGGTCCTGTGTAGGTGTTGTCGTGCCAGGAGTTGTGCGAGTCGTGGACGATCGACTGCTGGATCACGGCGCCCTTGTACGGGGACCAGTCCGGGTACGTACCCCAGTTGGACAGCAGGGCCATGTGCCCGCAGTACTGCGTTGGGCAGCCTCCGTTGACGGCACTGGGGTCGAAGGCGAACGTGTTGTGGTGGATGTCGACGTTCTTCGTCCACCAGCGGCAGTTGGTGTAGAGCGGCTCGCTGGCGATGGCGGGAGCCGAGCACTGTGAGGTGTTGGTCGGTCCGACGATCAGCGTGCAGTCGCCGGTCGTCGAGGCCGGGCTGTTGCAGAACCGGTCGGCGTTCGCCCACGCGGTGATCCCGCCCCAGTTGTTCTCGAGCCGGTTGCCGGTGATCTCGATCTTGCTGGTCCGCGCTTGCACGCGGGGCTCACCATCCGCCTCGGACAGGTAGATCGCCGCTTCGGGGAACGGGTCGCCCTTCGCTGCCCGCTCGGCACCGGAGGCCCAGGCGTTGCGGCGGATGGTGTTGTTCCGGATCACGACGTTGTAGCTGATCTCGTAGAAGATCGCGAGCGACTCGTTGTCCTCGATGAGGTTGTTCTCGATGAGGAAGTCGTTGTTGTTGGTGTCCGCCCAGACCCCCGGCCCGTGGTTGCCGTGGACCCAGTTGCCGGTCACGTCGGCACCGTTCACCGCCCAGAACTTCATGCCACCGGTACATCCGCACCCAGGTTCCTGGTGCTCCCAGTCCTCGGTGTTGTTGCCGGTGAACTCGTTGTCCGCCACAACCAGGCCGGTGATCGTGTTGCCGTCCTTGTACGCGTTCAGGCCGTACTGCCCGTTGTCCTTGAGGCAGTTGCCACGGATCTTGTTCGTGGCCCCGGCCATCAGCCCTGCGCCGGAGTTGTCGCGGATCGTGTTGTGCTCCACGACCCAGCCGTCGCCGGAGTCGTGGTTGACCACACCCTGATCGCGCGGCGCGACGAATCCGGTGATGGTCAGGTACCGGATCGTGACGCCGGTCGCCTGCTGAGTGAACGCGTACCGGTTCAGCCGTTTCCCGTCCAGTACCGCGCCGGGCGCGCCGATGAACGTCGCGCCGTTGCCGGGCATGATCTGGGCGTACTGGTCGGTGCCCAGCGTGTGTGTGCCGGTCTCGAAGTAGTACGTGGTGTTCGCCTTGCGTAAGTCCACACCGCTGTTGTCGCCCGCAGGGACCACGACCGCGCCGGAGGGCGGTGTGGTCGGGCCGTTCAGCGACGAGCTGCCGCAGACCGCTGCCGTTGCCGTTGCCGTCGTCGAGTCGGCTGCCGAATCGACCGCGTCGCCACTCGCCGGCATCGCGCCGCCCATGACAACCGTGGCGAGGGCCACCAACGCCACTGGCCAGGTTCTTCGCATTCCTGTTCTCCTCCAGGTTTTGACCAGCCTTGGCCGCACTCGACCGCCGGCCGTCGCCGCTGTAGGCAGCGCTCGCGCCTACCCTCAAGATCAAACGCTGAGAGAGTACTGCAGGGCCGATGACGGCGTCCTGCTGATCAGGGACAGCGACAGACATCACTGTCCCTGAGATCCGGTGGCGCACACATCCGCATGTCAGGCGTGGACGACGCGTCGAAGGCCGGTCACGTTGCATCACCTTGGATTCAGTACGCGACGCCAACACTTTCGCGACCGCTCCGTGGCATAGGTCGTGCCGCCGGATCAGGTCCCACGCCCGGCAGGTCCGGAGCCCCGCAACGACCTCCGAAGCGGAGATACACCCGTCCTCGCGAAGCGATATGCCATCGCGGCTGCCCCAGGAGCCGACAGTGCCGTGCCGTGCCACGCCGCGTCGCATCCGGCACAGGAGAAGGAATTATGCCGCATCTCTGAGCAAAAGCGCTGATCAGGCACGCACAACAACGCCAAAAAGGCTTCACCTGCACAGCAGATCCAGCATCCTGGGCAGGACCAGAAACTGCCCCGAGCAGAGCTCTCCTTCTGTGGTCCTCCCCTTTCCTTTGAAGAGGTCCTCGTGACTCGGTATGCCATCAACCGTGCCCACAACACGCTTCTCGCGCAGTGGAGCACCGGCATCGGCGACGCCGCCATCGTCGTGGCCCAGCTGACCCACGACCAGCTCCACCAGAACACCCGCCGGCTCGCCGCGGACCTGACCCGCCTGTCCCACGCCTGCTGGCGCTCCTACACGCACCCCGCCACCACTGCCGACCGGCACAGCCCCCACAACCTCGGCTGGCAACGGCAACAGGAACGGGACGCCTTCACCACGATCCTCCCCACCCTGACCGCCACCACGCGACCCACCGACCAGCCGATCGGCACCAAGGTCGAGCAAGCCGCACATGCCGTCGCCCGTACCCTGCGCGTGCTCGGCGCCTCTCAGCTCACCACGCACGTCAGCACCGACGTCGCCGCCGAACTGGCCGCCATCGAGCAGGCCGAACGCGGCGATCTGTCCGACCGCGCCCAGCAAGCCGCCGCCCTCAGCCGCGAAGACGCCTCACCCCTGCAGATCTCCCAAGCCGACCGCCTGCTGCACGACAATCCCTTCGGCAGCCAGGACCTGTTCACGCAAGTAGATCCCACCGCGGCCGCCATCGCCGCCGCCCACTGGTTCTACGCCGCCGTCACCATCACCGCCCAGCACACCGGCATGCACCCGATCCGGGTGGTCGCCAGCGCCGAGCAGTACGACAAACCCCTCGCCCCCGAAAGCCTCACCGACATCACCACAGCCATGAACGCCGGCGCCCGAACCCGGCACGTGGTCATGCCCCTCATCCGCAACGCCCTCCACATCGCCGACGGCCACCTGCGCGGCATCCTCGAAATCCAACACCGCATCACCGCCGCCCAGCACCTCATCAGCAAGGCCCAGGCCGACCACCCCGAACTCGACCTCAGCCCCGACACCATCCACCTGCCCCTCACCTCGCTCGACCCCACCCGGCCCGCCCCCGACCTCCTCGACAACCTGCTCCACGGCATCCACACCTGCTGGCGCCTCTACCAGCACCACGCCGACCCCCAACGCCCCGCCCCCGCAAACGCCGACAATTCACGGCAACAACAACTCCGCCAGGCATTCCTCACCGCGACCCGAGAAGAAGCAGCCGCCCGAAGCGAACGACTGCTGTAGCCGCCCAGAAAGCATCCCGACCTGCATGTCAGCACTGAGTTCGTCGGAGATCGCTCCTATGGCACGACCCGCTCCAGGTACGCGGCAACGCGACCTGGAGCAGCCGGGCCCCACGCCCATAGGCGGGCAATCTGCGCGCCGATTCGGCTGCTCCAGGCATAAGACCATCACCGGAAGCAGCCGCATGCCGCCTTCCGAAACATACGCGGAATGGGTCTTGGCTCGTTTCTCCAGGTCGAGGCGGCAATTCTGGTGCGTTCTCGGGAGATTTCGCGACAACGACGAAGAACCTCGAGGCGTCCCGGTCTTGTGGGAGAGGTTCTGTCACGCGGCGTTGAGGGCTTCCAGGGTGCGTCGGTTGACGACCTCCCGTTGGCTGTCGATGCCCCCGGGCGTAGACGCGCATGCACTACCAGGAGCCTGGCGCATCAACGATGAGATCTTCCGGCCTGGGGAGTGGGGCCGGCTCGTCTTCGATGGAGTAGATCTCCAGGCACGACAGGTGGCCTCCCTCGACGAAGAGCAAGACACCACCGTCGCGCTCCTGCACGCTCGCGGAGATCAGCACGCCGTCTTGCACCGGAGAGTCGCATGCGCAAGGGCCTGTCCCTGGGCGAAGATCCACCGTCGCGCATCCGCATCCACAGTGCCCGGTGACAACTGCCGAAGGGACTTGAGCCCGAAGCTTGTCCGCGCCAGGAAAGTCCTGCGCGAGAAGTGCCAAGATGACAGCTTGCTCCTTGTCTGACAGATGACGCTCGCTGCTCGACACAACGTCAAGGTATCGGATCGCCTACGGGATGTGCGCGGGGTGATCTCCCTCGAACCCGAAGGACCAAAAGTTGTTACAGGGCGCGGCCTCTCATGGAGGCGTCCGGGGGCCGTGCAATATACGTGCAAATGACCTTGCCGCTTGTGGCGGTCTGGCAAGATGGCACCGCAGCTCAGAAGCATGGAGTCGACAAGAACGGTCACGCGCTGGAAACAGTTCGGCAGTTCTACGCCGTGCCGTACACGTGCCAGTACTGACTATTGCCGAGGTGGAAGTCGGTATGGGCTTCGGATCTCAGTGGCAGGCGGTCAGACACGATCATCGTGGTGCGAAAAGTCGCAGTATCTCCGCTTGCTCGGGACGTACGGCAAGTGCCGGGTTACTTGCGTGCGGGTAGATTTCAGCTGCTGCCCACTGCGCGGCTCGAACACTGGAAGCCACTTCGATCTTAACTCCGCGCGCACGTAGCTCCGCCAGCAACTGCTTGGCATCGAACAAGTACACCGACTCGATGCACCAAGGGCGAATGCTGCCTCGTGACGAAGCCGCCGGCGACGCGGGCCCAGTCAGGACGAGGTAGTAGTCCAGCGCTGGCGCCTCGGTCACGTCCAGCATGCCCTCGCGCTTGAGGTACCACTTCACATTGACGGTCCGCCCACGCAATGGATCAGAAGTGAACCGGCCGTCGATCGCGGCGGCTACCGCGGACGCCTCCAACTCGATTCCGAAGACCCGCGCCGCGATCCACTCCCCCAAGTGGCCGGCGGTCATAGGCCGCTGGATAATCTCTGCGATCTTCTCATCGACATCGTTCCGCTCCCTCAGGAGCTCTGCGATGTACTCCACCTTGACGTCACTCATGTCACCAGCTCTCCACTGCCCAAACCAGAGTGCACCCTGAGGGCCAGCGAGGTACAGGAGACGAGAATTTCAAGGTCCTGCACATACGCGAGACACGCATGCCGAATCCGTGGGTCGTGGGTTCAAGTCCCATCCGCCCTGCTGATATCACCGCAGGTCGAAGGCCGGTTTGGGCTATGCCGGCGCTCAGCGGATGATCACTACAAGATCAGGTTCCCTCGCATCTCATCATGACGTAGTCGACATCCGATCATCCCAGCGCGTCACTTCGATTCGCTAATCCCGCTCCCGTCACCCTGCGACCAGCCAGCCGAGGGAGCACAGGTGGCGAGGATCATCGAAAGTACGACCAAGGACGGCGCGAAGTCCTGGTTGGTCGAGTGGCGAATAGGCGGCGGCAGGAACGGCAGGGAAGACTTCGAGACCTGCTACGACCGCCAGATCGCCGACGGCTTCGCCGCCCTTGTCACCCCTCAGCGGAGAGAACCCATGGGTACCCCAAAGGCTGCCACGGCGTCGAAGACCTCGACTTCGACGGCACCATCGACCCAGGCCTGCGAGTATTCGTGGAGGACGCCGCCGACCTGGCCTCGTCGGTGTACGTTCAGGTCGACGATTCTGGCTGGATCGATGATCGGATCCGGGACGGGACGTAGCGGAGCTGCCTGAGCCAAGGCTTGATGGGCTCGTTGCTCGTTGGAGAACTCCTCATAGGCGTGCAGGGCATGCCGCAGGTGGCGTTCTTGGTACGGGGCCAGAGCCGCACCAGCGGATGGGCCTCGAGCGGCTTGGCAAGGTTCATGGACATGTTGGTACGGATGCCCTCACCTCTGACGACCAAGTCGACCCGCGAGCCGCGGGAGGCCCCTATCCGCCGGACGAGGCACTCGTGGCTCGCGCGTTTTCGCCGGCTGGCATCCAGGCGCTCCAATCGGCGCACAATGACGTTCGAGCAGTTCAAGCCGCCGCCGCTGTCGTCTCGACGCGCCGCGGCGGCACCGCATGACGGACAGTGATGGCGAACAGGAGGAGGCCGGCGACTGTCAGCACCAGGCCCGCCCATGCCGTCGACAGGGTGCCGAGGCCCGCGCCGAGTGTGATCGAGCCACCGACGGCTCCCAGCGCGTTGGCCAGGTTGAGCGATGCGAGGTTGAGCGCCCCCATCAATGTGGGCGCCTCGGGGGCGTTCTTGGTGAGCAGCACCTGGATCGTCGGGATGGCGAGCATCATGGTCGCGCCGACTCCGAAAAGGGCAGGCATGAGCAGCCAGATCGTTTCGCCTGTTGCGGCGATCGCGATGAGGAACAGCAGGACGCTCCCGTAGCCCAGGACGAGGCCCCGGTACGCATAGCGGTCAGCAAGGCGGCCACCGACCTGGTTACCCACCGCCATGCCGACGCCGAACACGGCCAGCGCCACGGGGATCAGCGATTCATCGGCCCGTGCCGCGTCCGTGACATAGGGACCGATGAAGGTGTAGACGGCGAAGATGCTGGAAATGCCGAGCGCGGCGACGGCCATGATCACCCAGACCATCGGGCGGCGCAGGGCGCCCAGCTCTTGCGCGATGGGCCCGCCGTCGAGGTCGGAGGTGGCGGGCACCCAGAGGAGGATGGCGGCACCGGCGGCCAGGCCGATCACCGCGACCACGACGTAAAGCGCCTGCCAGCCGGCCTGCTGCCCGACGAAGGTGCCGAGGGGCGAGCCGACGATCGTCGCTATGGTCAGGCCGGCCATGACGGTCGCGAACGCCTTTCCACCCTTGCCCGGACCGTAGACGTAGGCGGCGACGACGGCGCCGGCACCGAAGTAGGCGCCTTGCACCGTGCCGGTGATGAACCGGGCCGCGATCAGCATGCCGACGTTCGCGGACAGCGCCGACAGCAGGTTCCCGACGATGAAGAGAAGGATGAGTGCCAGGAGTAACTGCTTGCGGTTCAGCCGGGCGGCCACGATCGTGATCACAGGGGACCCGATCATGACGCCGACCGCGTAGGCGGTCACGGCGTACGTCGCCTGCGGGATCGAGATACCCATGTCCGCGGCGAAGAGCTGGATGATGCCATTGCTGCCGAATTCACCCGTGCCGATGGCGAAGGTGCCGAGCGCGAGAGCGAGCAGAGTGAGCTTCGTGTTCCTGCTGTCGCAGTCCGGCGTGTGGCGCGCCTCCTCGGCTTCGCACTGCGCTCGATAGGCACTGTTGAGCACAGGGAGCCCTCCTTTCGGGCGAGTGTGGTGGTTCGGTGCGGCGATATGTCACAGGTCGGTCAGGCTCTGTGGCTCCTCGCGCGCCTCGTCATAGCGGATCAGCGCTGTTCCCGTGAAGTTACGCAGGATCACTTGATGAAGACTGAAGGTTCACTGGATCCGTTCTCGAGCCGGTCCGAGGCGGATCATCGATCCCCGTTTCCCGCGCACGCGTATCCACCCGTCGTCAGGAGGCCCTGCCTACCTTCGCTCTGAAGCATGCGAGAACAGCCGGCCGGGGGCTTCCAGGAAGGGCACGAAGATGACCGAACCGACCACGCCGCCCATCAGCGGGCTGCGCCACTTCGCCTTGACCGTGCGGGATCTCGAGGCGAGCATCGCCTGGTACCAGAGAGTCTTCCAGGCCACGTTGGTGGACGGCGACCTGCCGCACTACGGCCGTGAATGGACCGGATACGCGCACCTGGTCATCGAACCCCGTACCGGACTGGCCATCGGGCTGCATCACCACGAGGCCAACCAGGACGAGGTCCACACCGGTCTCGACCACATCTCCCTGCGGGTCGAAGGACGCGCGGGGTTGGAGGCCTGGGCGAACTGGCTCGACTGCATCAGAGTCTCGCATTCCGGCACTCAGCGGCAGACGAAGCCGTTCGTCTGCTCGACGATCGTCTTCCGCGATATCGGACAACATCCAGCTCGAAGTCGTCGCCATCGACGTCTGGAACGTGGGTGCGAGCCGGCCTTCCCGAGCCCTCAGGACGCCGGCCCACACGGGCTTCACCTCACGGAGATCGGTCTACCAGCGGCCGCCCTTGTGGAGCTGGCCGCGGACCGCGCCATCGGGGAACTGGGAAGTGTGCAGGTTGGCGTACCAGTTCTTGGGCTTGTTCTTGATGTCCCTGAGCAGGCTGCTCTTGACGCGAACGGAGCCGGAAGCGGTGTTGCCGCGAATGCGGCCGTTGGACAGCGGGTCGATGACGACGGGGCCGTTCACGCCCGCCTTGCCCCGGTGAATGTGGAAGGCGGTCGGCCTGCCGGTGTTCCTCCACTGGACGAAGAAGTAGAAGCGGTCGCCGCTGATGCGGAACTTGGCGACGGCCACGCCGTTGGCGTCGTTGACCTTCTTGCCCCGTTCGGGCACCTCGTTCCGGCCGAGGAGCACGGCGGCGAAGTAGTACTTGGGCGAGCTGGTCGTGTGGCTGTGCGCGGTCACCCCGGCGGTCTGGGACGCGGCGGCCGCGGGGGTGGCGATCACCGAGCCGGCGACCACCACGGCGACCGCCCCTGCCGCCGTCGCGCCCGCGAGCGCGGGATTCCACTTTCCGTCCAGTTCTTGTCGAGTTGGACGCAAGATCCCCTCCGACGCGGCGAAGAACGGTTGCTCCCTGGACTCCGACTTCTTCGACCTACTGGCGCGCTCCCACCTGCGCTTCGTCGACACCCCGCCGGCAGGCCCCGAGGCCACGGCGCAGTGGCTGCACGAGGAGGCGCCCTTCGGCGTGCCGGCGCACGACGGGGCGGACGACCCCCGCTTCACCTACGCGAACGTCACCGCCCAGCGATGCTTCGAGTACGACTGGGCGGAGTTCGTCGGCCCGCCCTCCCGGCTCTCGGCGGAGCCGGACCGGCGGGAGGACCGCCAGGCGCTCCTGGACGCCGTGCGCCGGGACGGCTTCGCGACCGGTTACCGGGGACGGCGCATCGCCAAGTCCGGCCGCCGGTTCTGGATCGAGGACGTGACGATGTGGAACCTGGTGGACGGCGACGGCCTGCTCGTGGGCCAGGCGGCGACCTTCCGCCGGACGCCTGACGCCCGATCACGTCGCCTCGGGCCAGTGCCTCGAGCCTGTCGTTGATGTCGTCGAGTTTGACCGGCGTGACGGTGTGCTTGATCCGGCCTTCACCGGCGAGGGCGAGACTCAGGAGCTCCGGAGCAGTCCAGGACGGCGTCGGCCTCTCCCCTGCCGGTCAGCTCCGCAAGCTCGGCCCGCACCTGCCCGGCCGTCCTGCCGCGGGTGTTGACGGTGTGGTCGGCGCCGTTCGTCCTGGCCACCGCGAGCTTGTCATCCCTGCGCGCGAAGGCCACCACGGTGGTACTGAGGCTGGAGATCCGCGCTCGGGTCGATGCGGACGAGGTGGCGGCTGGGAGCCGTGACGTACTCCGCAGGCCGGGGGGCAGCTGGACAGGGACCGTACGGCTGAACACGGTGTCCGCCGACGACTTCGACACCGTCTTCTACCCGGGCGGGCACGGCCAGCTGTGGGACCTCGCCGAGGACCAGACGCCCGTCGAGCTGATCGAACGGATCGCCGCTTCGGGAGTGTGCCATTCAGCTGGAGGTCATGGCCGTCGGCGTCTGACGCTTGGCGCGGACATGCTCCGACCGCTTGAACCGCCCAGGGAGACCGCGGCGAGGAAACCGCCGACGAACGCGTCGCCGAGCCCGATGGTCGTGGGCGCGGCGACGTCGAGCTCGAAGCCGGGCAGGCAACGAACGACCCCGCCCATTCGGCGTTCCAGAGCCGCGGCGAACTCCACCGCCTCCGTTCGCCTCGGCCGGTTCTGCATGAGCTCGTACTGGTGGTCCGTGTACGCATCGCCGTGGCAGTAGCGGGTGCTGGCGATCACGATGCCCTCGTTCAGTGGCTCCGCGTACTCACCGGCTCGCTCCCCGAATGCCGCCGACCAGTACTTGGTGTGCACCACCAGGGTCTTCACGGGGATGAGAGCCCGCAGCGATTCGAGGGCGCCTGCCACCTCCGTCACGGAAAGCAGGTTGACGGCGTAGCCCAGGTGCGACTGCATCTCGTCTTCGTTCAGTCCGTAAACGTCGATGACGTCCAGAAGCGCGTCGCGGACCCGTTGGCTGAGGCCCGGCTCGTGGAATCCGGCATCCTCGTAGTAGACGACCGCCCCGGCCGGCAGTTGCCGCATGTGGCTTCTCAGCGCGGAAAGACGCCGGTCGAGTGTTCGCCGGTCCCGTATCGCGTTGAAGCCCGAGATCAGAAAGACCCGTGCGTCGCTGAGCAACGAGCCCAGCTCATCACTCAGCAGCATGGACTCGTTGTCCGGGTCGTTGACGTAGATCAGTCTGTTCGGAAACGGCGCACGGATGTCGATGTCACCTGCTCGAACCCGCATGCCCTGGTCGTACTGCACGATCAGGTGCGGATAAAGGGTGTCCTGGTCGCCGCTGCAGATGTAGTCGCAACTTGCCGGCAGCAGGCGGCGGACGATGTCGTTGAGACTGACCAGGTGCAGGGTGGACGGTACGCCGAGCCGGCTCATCTCCATCGCCGCTCGAACGGAGGTCCCGCCCAGAGTCGTTCGTTTGGGGAACCGCCCGGCGAATGCGTTCAGGCATTCGGAGGAGGCGACGAAGTGCTCGCCTCCTCCGCCCTTTTTGAGGTAGGTGAGAATCGAGATGACCAGCTCACGCTCGTTGGTCACGGTGACCGACGACGTCAGCTCGGCATCGCCGATCTGATACTCGCCGACCAGTTGCTCCAAGATCGACGAGGACAGCTTGAGTTCGTAGTCGACGCATCCCCCCAAGCCCAGGACCACACGGCTGGTCATGTCAGTAGAGAGATGCCTTGCCGGCCGCTTCGAAGAGGTCGATCTTCTGCCCGGCCACCACCTTCATCGCCTCGATGCACGGCGGCTGGATGGAGTTCGGCTCGCGCAGGCCCTCATCGGCCAGGACCTCGCGCATCTTCATGTGGTAGGCGGCCTTGATGTCACTGGAGATATTGATCTTGTTGATGCCGAGCTTGACCGACTCCGCGATCTCGTCGTCGGGATTGCCCGAGCCGCCGTGCAGCACGAGGGGGATCTTGACCCGGTCCTTGATCTCCTTCAGCAGGTCGAGCTTGAGCTCCGGCTTCAGGGTCTTCGGGTAGAGGCCGTGATAGGTGCCGATGGCCACCGCGAGGCTGTCCACCCCCGTCGCCTGCACGAAGGTCACGGCGTCCGCCGGGTCGGTGTAGATGATCGCGTCGCTGCCGTCTTCGGCCTCGCCGTCGGTCTTGCCGATCGTCCCCAGCTCCGCCTCGACCGACAGGCCGACCGCGTGCGCGGTTTCCGTGACCTTCTTGGAGATCGCGATGTTCTCCTCGAACGACTTCATCGAGGCGTCGATCATCACCGAGGTGAAGCCGATCCGGATCGCGGTCAGCATCTCCTGATAGGTCGCGCCGTGGTCCCAGTGAATCGCGATCGGCACGGACGAGCGATGGGCCCGCTGGGTCATCGCGGCGATCACGTCCACTCCGATGTGCCGCACCTCGTCGGGGTGGATCCCGATGAAAAGCGGCGCGTTCTTCTCCTCGCTGATGTCCACGATGCCGTTGAACATGGCGTAGTCACTGATGTTGAAGGCGGGCACGGCGAAGTTTCTTTCATTCGCGACAGCCAAGAGCACCTTGCCGGTCGTCAGCATTGCTGTATTTCTCCTTCTGATCAGTTGATTGTCACTCGGGACGGGGACGACGTTTCAGGACTTGACCGCGCCGGAGGTGAGGCCGCCGATGAATCGCCGCTGGAAGAGGAGGAACAACACGAGCACCGGAATGGACCCCAGGATGCTCATGGCCATCATCTGGTTCCACTCGTAGGAGTGCTGGCCCATCAGGAGCTGGATGCCGATGGGCACGGTTCGCATGTCGTCGGTACGGGTGAGGGTCAGCGCGAACAGGTATTCGTTCCACGAGATCATGAAGGTGTAGACGCCGACGGCGACCAGCCCGGGCACCGAAATGGGCACCAGGATCCGCCAGAGAGCCGTCCAGCTCGACGCCCCGTCCACCTTGACGGATTCATCCAGTTCTCGCGGCAGGGTGTTGAAGTACGCGGTCATCATGATAATCGCATAGGGCAAGGTGAACACCATATGCGTGAGAATGAGCCCCGGATAAGTATTGTACAGACCGAGCGCCACCACGAGACCGAAATAGGGAATGACGAGTGTGATGGGCGGCACAGCCTGGACGGTGACGATCACGGCGTTGACGGATCGCTTCAGCGGGAAGTTGTAGCGACTGAATCCATACGCCGCGAGAATCGCCACGAACAATGTCAGCACGGTCACCGACAGCGCGACGACGTAACTGTTGACGAAAAACCTCAACTGGGTCGCGTCGGCCAGGATCGTCTTGTAGGCGTCGAACGAGAAGTTCT
This sequence comes from Nonomuraea sp. NPDC003201, assembly GCF_053590415.1. Lineage (NCBI taxonomy): Bacteria > Bacillati > Actinomycetota > Actinomycetes > Streptosporangiales > Streptosporangiaceae > Nonomuraea > Nonomuraea sp. NPDC003201. The sequence goes on along the minus strand of NZ_JBSFTC010000236.1, from coordinate 3,846 downwards.
CGGTGATCAGCCGCGGCGGGACCTGGAAGACTTCCCCGTTGGTCTTGAACGACGTCGACAGCATCCACACGACCGGAAGGCCGGCGAAGGCCGCGCCGACGCACAAACCTGCGAGCACGGCGATCTTCGCGCCGAGGCGCCGCCTTTTGCGGGTGAGCACGGTGATCACCTCTCCTTTTGCAGGCGAACGTAGAAGAAGGCCAGAATCATCGTGAGCAGCAGGACTATGACGGCGGCGGCGGACGCGGTGGCGAACTCGTAGCTGCTGAAGGCCTGCTTGTAGGTGTACGTGCTGAGCATCTCGGTGGCATTCAGCGGGCCACCACCGGTGGTCATCCAGATGAGGGCGAACTGCTGGGAGGTCCAGATGAGATCGAGCACGGCCATGCTGAGGAGCACCGGTTTCAGCTGTGGAAGCGTCACGTTGCGAAACTGGCGGAACGTGCTCGCGCCGTCGACGGAGGCCGCCTCGTACAGAACCGGCGAGATTCCCTGCAACCCGGCGAGGATGCTGATCATGAAGAACGGGAAGCCGGCCCAGATGTTGATGAATGTCAACGCCCAGAGCGCCGTGTTCGGCTCGGAGAGCCAGGTCACTTCCTCGCGCATCACGCCGATCGTGGTCAGGACGTAGTTGACCACCCCGGACGGGTCCAGCATGAGCCGCCAGATGACCGCGATCACGGCGACCGTGAACAGCCAGGGCAGGATGTAGACGATGCGGAAGATGGCTTTCGTCACTCCGCCCAGCAACGGGGTGTTGAGCATCGTCGCGAAGGCCAGTCCCAGGCCGAGGTGAGCGACGGTGCTCACGGTGATGAAGATGAACGTGTTCTTCAGCGCTGCCAGGAAGTCGGGATCGGTGAGCACCGTGGTGTAGTTGGCGAGCCCGGCGAAGACCGGGTTCTGCTCGACGATCACGTTGTCCTTGAACGAGTAGCTGACCACCATCGCGATGGGGATGATCATCAGTACAAAGATCAATATCAGCGTCGGCGAGAGATAGCCGTACGGGACGACACCCTGCACGGGGAAAGGCCGCGTCCTTCTCCGCCGGCCCGCAGAGGATTCCGATGCCGATTTTGCGGCTCCCGGGGAGGCCGCCGGATCGAGTTTCGCGGTTTCCATCGATGTCTCCTTGGTTCGGGGGCCGCGCCGCACGGTCGGCGCGGCCCACGAAGTACGGAAAGGTCAGAGCACCGGTGCCCAGGCCTGTTGCGCCTTGTTGAGGGCGTCGTCGACACTCTGCTTGCCGGTGAGCGCGAGCTGCAGCTGCTCATCGAAGCCGCGCATGAGGTCTTCGGACTTCGGCAGCCCCACGAACTCGTTGGCGGGATACCCCGCCTTGTAGATGTCGAAGGCCGTCTTGAACAGCGGGTCACTCGCGCTGAAGTCAGGCTCGGCCGTCTTGTTGCCGGGGAAGCCGTTCGCCAACGTGCTCAGCTGCGCATTCGCCTTCTTGTCCATCAAGAACTGGACCAGCTTGAACGCCTCGGCCTTGTGCTCCGAGGACTCGGCGACGCCGATGCCCCAGGACGCGTACGGGATGCCGCGCTTGCCGGTGTAGGCGTCCTCGGCCGGGATCGGCACCACCGTGAAGTCGAGCTTCGGATTGTTCTTCTTGATCAGCCCGATGTGCGCCAGGGAATCGATCACCATGCCGACCTGGCCGGTGGAGAACTTCTCGACCTTGTCCTGCTCTTTCATGGTCAGCGCTCCGGGCGCGATGACGCCCGCGTCGTTCAGGCTCTTGACGTACTCCACGGTGCTCTTGACGCCGGGGCCGGTCAGGTCGGGCTTCCCGTCCTTGGTGAGCATGCTGCCGCCCGATGCCCACAGCCATGACATCACGTCGTTCTGGACGCCGTTGGGAACGGCGGTGTCGAGCGGCAGGGCCCAGCCCTTGACATTGCCGCCGAGCGCGCTGACCTTCTTGGCCGCCTCCAGGAACTCCGTGCGCGTGCTCGGAGGCTTCTTGACCCCCGCCTTCGCGAGCAGATCGTTGTTGACGAACAGGGGGTAGACGAAGTTGACCACGGGGATCATGTAGGTCTTCCCCTTGATCTGGATCTGGCTCGCGAGCTGGCTCGAGTCGTACTTCGCGGCCGCCATGAGCGCGGACAGGTCGGCGATGGCGCCCTGCTTGGCGAAGTCGCTCACCCATGCGCCGTCGAGGCCGACCACGTCAGGCAGCGTCCTCGACGCCGCTCCGGCCACCAGCTGCTGCTTCGTGGACGCGTACGGGCCGCTCAACAGCTTGACCTTGATCTTCGGGTTCTGCGCCATGAATTCCGACATAAGCTTGTCGAACGATCCCGCCGGCAGCTCCGGCGCCCACCACTGCGCAAACTCCAGAGTGACGGTCCCGTCACCGCTCGATCCCGCGCTCGCTCCCGAGCCGGAACCACATCCCACGGCCGTGGCGCCGATCATCGCCACCGCCATCACCCCGAGTAGTCGCCTCGTCCGGCCCTGCAACCGGGTGCTGCCTCCGGTCATCGCGACCTCCTTGCTGTACAGGTGTTACCGGTCTTTGCCGGTTTCCGCCACATTAACAATGCGTGTCGCTACGCCACAAGACCTAGTAACGCAAAAACCCGCTAGGAACCGCACAGTCCGGCACACAAGCGGAAGAGGCGTGCTGATGCGTGAGACTTCCAGTGCCGGGACGCTCGAAGCTGGCGGCATTTCGCCTGAAGGAGGCAGCGTTATGCGGTAGTCTGCAGTTCTAGGCCTGCATCACCCCTCTGTTGCGTTGATCAGTAGCGCAACTACCGCAGAGATGGGAGGGTCAGTGACCCTTGACGAAGACGACCGGCAGCGTCGTCTACCCGCAGGACGTAAGGCCCAGCTGGCGGCGTACGTCGCGGAGGCCGGGCAGGTCACGGTCAGCGCACTCGCAGAGCGCTTCGGCGTCTCCATCGACACGATCCGGCGGGACCTGGACCAGCTCAGCGCCGACGGTGTCCTGGTCCGCACCTATGGTGGAGCGGTCAGTCAGGCCACTCTATCTCGGGTCGACCGGGCCGTGGACGTGCGGCTCAAGATGGAAGAACGCGAGAAGGAGAAGATCGCGGTACTTGCCGCGTCGCTGGTCAAAGATGGGTCGATCATCATGATCAACGGCGGTACGACCACTCTCGCCGTGGCCCGGAACCTGCGCAACCATCGGGACCTGACCGTGGTGACGAACAGTCTTCTCGTACCCCCGGCGCTGCCGCCCTCAGCCATCCGCGACGTGTACGTCTTCGGCGGCGCGGTCCGCACTCTCACGCTGGCCACCATCGGCCCCGTCAGCTTCCGGGCGTCCGACGGAAGCGAGCTGGACATCAGCTGCGATCTGGCGTTGATCGGGGTCGGCGCCGTTTCAGCGGCCGGGTACACGACGAGCAACCTCGCCGAGGCGGCGATGATGCGAGAGATGATCTCGCGGTCGGCGCGCGTGGCGATCCTGGCCGACTCGTCCAAGTTCGATCGCCGGCTCTTCGCCCAGGTGTCCGAGCTCGGGGGCGCCGACTTCCTCGTCACGGACTCCACGCCGCCGCCTGATCTTCTGGACGCGCTGACGGAGAACGGGGTAGAGGTGATCACGCCGGAAACCCTCGAAGGCGCCCCCGAAGCCGGTCAGGATCCCCAGTAGATCGGGTACCGATCGCGTCATGGCCCCTCAAGAACACCGCTCGGAAGCCGCGGCAACGCTGGTCGACGATCCCGGCGCCCATTACCGGTACGTGGGGCGGTAATGGGCGCCGACTGGCGGGCGGAGCCATGTGCGGGTGGCCGCCTGGATCAGGCGGTCTCGTTTTGGTGCACCTCCGCCCCACGCGCCGGGTACATGAATCGCAT
>NZ_JBSFTC010000235.1:0-18562 GCF_053590415.1 Nonomuraea sp. NPDC003201 | reverse complement strand
GCCGCTGCTTCCAGAGAGACACACAGGACATGTGCTCATCACCTCCCGACGGTCGGAATGGCCCCATGCGGAACCCCGGAACCTGGATGTTCTCCGACGGCTCGCTCGGCCCGGAGGCGCGCGACCTGGCGGCCGAGGTGTTCCTGCGACTGGTCGCGGTGAACGCCGAGGGCCAGGAGACGCTGCGGCGGGCCGGTCAAGAGGAGCTGTTCGGCGGCCGGCCGGACCACGAGGCGGCGGCCGTCCAGCGGATCCTGGAGGCGTTCTCGTACGTGGTCACCACCAGGGACGGGTCGGTGGCGCTGGCGCGTCCCGGCCTGGTGCGGGCCTGGCCGCGCCTGCGGACGTGGATGGAGGCCGAGCGCGCCGGGCTGGCGATGCTGGACGAGATCAACGCGGCGGCGCGGCACTGGGAGGAGCACGGCCGGCGCGACGGCGACGTGCTGCAGGGCAGCCGCCTGGAACAGGCGCTGAGCTGGGCGGCGACCGGCCGCAGGCACCTGACGCTGACCCCGTTCGAGCGCGATTTCCTGCGTGCGGGCACCGAGCTGACCAAAAGGCGCAGCCGGCGCAGGACGCTGGTCACGTCGGCGCTGGCCGGGCTGCTGGCGGTGGCGCTGGTGGCGGGCGGGCTGGCCGTGTGGCAGCGCCGGCAGGCCGTCGAGCGGCTCGACATCCTGACCGCCAAGCAGGTGGCGGCCGAGGCCGACCGCATGCGCACCGCCGATCCGGGCCTCGCGATGCTGCTCAGCGTGGCCGCGTACCGGGTCTCGCCGCAGCCGGAGGCCCGCTCCAGCCTGATGGGCTCGCTCCAGCAACTGGAGACGGCCGCCTTCCGCGACCCGCCGGTCAAGGGCATGGGCCGGCGGACGCTGAGCCGCGACGGGCGCACGCTGGTCAGCTTCAGCGAGGGCGGCGTCAACGTCTACGACGTGCGCACCGGCAGGCGGACGGCGAGCTGGCCCGGCATGACCCTGCGCGGGACGATCATCCAGGGCCCCGCGCTCAGCCGCAGCGGGCGCCTGCTCGCCCAGACCACCACGGACGAGCTCGGCGTCTGGGACCTGAAGACGGGCAGGACGCTGGTGCGCAGATCTCTTGAGCCGACCGGGAACGGCGGCTACGGCGTCGTGTTCGGCGAGCACGAGACGACGCTCGTCGTCACCATGGCCGACGACGTCCCCTTCCTCATCGACGTGACCACCGGGAAGCAGTTCGGCCGGCTGGTCTACGCGGACCGGACGATGGCGCAGACCCCCGCGCCGCTCGTGGATCCGACGGGGAGACACCTGCTGCTGCCCGGCTACCGGTTCGACCAGGTCGCCCTGCCCGGCTGGACCACCGAGCGCCCCTTCCCCGCCTGCGTGAAGAACCACGTCCTGGCGGCCTACAGCGCGGACGGAAAGACCCTGGCCTGCTCCGACGTCGCGGGCGACATCGTCCTCGTGGACGCCGTCACCGGGCGCCAGCGCAAGCTGAAGGAAACGCTGAACTGCGGGATCTGCCACGACTCCGGACGGCTCCGGTTCAGCGCCGACGGGCGCTACATCGCCGGCTTCTACGGCCGCGACCTGGAGGTCATGCGGATCAGCGACCAGCGGACCGTCCTGCGCTACCGCGCCGAGGGCGAGTTCGGCGACGTCCGCTTCGACCCCGACGGCAGGACGCTGCGCTACCTCGTCGACGACACGGTCATCAGCGTGGACCTCGTGCCGCGCACCCCGTCCGTCGCCCTGCCCGACACCCCGACGCTCAGCCGCGACGCCCACTGGGCGGTGTCCTGGACGAACGGTGCCGAGCTGAGCGTGTTCGACCTGCGGACGCGTAAGGAGGCGGGCCGCCTGCGTGTCGGGGAGGAAGGGTCCATCCTGGGCATGGACGACGCCGGCACCAGGCTGGCCGTCGCCGACATGGACCGCACGATCACCCTGTGGGACCTGGCGACCAGGAGGAAACTCTGGTCCAAGCGGGTGGGGGAAGGCGACTACCAGCCGGCGTACGTCAACTTCACCCCCGACGGGCGCAGGATCGCCGTCACCCTCCTGCTGGGCGAGAGTCCGTTGATGAGCGTGGTCGTGCTGGACGCCGCCGACGGCCGCGCGGTGGCCGCGTACAAGACCCGGCTGAGCGTCGGCCCCTTCCTTCCGGGACGGCAGGTGTTCGTCTCGGGGGACGGCAGGCTCGTCGACGTGATGACCGGCAAGGCCGTCGGCTCCGGGCTCGGCGACGCCGGCACGCTGGCCGTCAGCCGTGACGGGCTCCTGGCCGTCCAGGAGTCCGCCACCCACCGGATCGGGCTGTGGGACGTCAAGGGCCCGACCCCGCTGCGTCCCGTCCTGCCCCGCGCCGCCGGCGCCAGCGACGTCATGGTCTTCTCGCCGGACGGCAGGACCCTCGCCACGTCCACCGACGAGGGCGTGCTCGAGCTCTGGGACGTCCGGTCCAGGCGCCGGCTCGGCAGCTCGTACCGGGTCGGGGAGTTCGCCCCCTCCTCCATGGCCTTCGGCGCCGACGGGAGCGTCCTGTACGTCGGCATGCAGGACGGCCTCGAGGCCGGGGCCGTGCGCGAGGTGCCCGTCGGCGACGCGCTGATGATCGGGAAGGTGTGCGCGCGGGCGGGTCGCACGCTCACGTCCGCCGAATGGGACCGCTACCTCCCGGACGTGCCGTACCAGGACGTGTGCGCGGCCCGGTGACAGAATGCATGATGCTTGCTTTTGCGAACTATTCGCAATTAGGCTTCGCCACGACCGACGACGCCGACCGGCTCACCGGCGTCTGCTACGGCTGGCCGACCCCGGACGAGCTGAGCGGCAACCGCGTCTATGACGCCCTCGTCACGGCCTTCGGCCTGCCCGCGGCGACCGCGCTGACCCGCGGCGCCTTCGAGGTCGTCGAGCTCTTCGTCCACCCCGGCCACCAGGGCCAGGGGATCGGCGCGCGACTGCTCGACGGGATGACCGCCGGCCGGCCCTCCGCCTGGCTCATCACCGACCCCGGCGCGCCCGCCGCCGGCCTCTACCGCAGGCTCGGGTGGCGGGAGGCGGGCCCGCTGCCGGCCGGCTTCTACCCGCAGTCGCGGGCGTCGGTCTTCACCCTGACCCGTCCGGACGCGTGATGACCGGCTCTAGATCCAGCCGCGCTCCCGGGCCGCCAGCCCCGCCTGGAAGCGGGTGATGGCGTTCAGCTCCTGCATGACGGCGTGGATGCGGCGCTGAACGGTGCGCAGCCCGAGCCCCAGCGCCCGCGCGATGGCCTCGTCCGTCAGGCCGCCCGCGAGCAGCGCGAGCAGGTCCCTGGTCAGCTCGTCGGGCTCGCCGGGGCCGGCGGCGGGCCGGGGCTCCCCGCGCAGCGGGAACCCCCGCCGCCACTCGAGCTCGAACAGCGCGATCAGCGCGTCGAGCAGGGCGGACCGGTGCAGGATGAACGCCGCGTCGATGGAGTACGCCCCGTTGCGGATGGGGATCAGCGCGAGCGCGTCGTCGGCGATCCACATCTTGGCCGCCGCCCCGGCCACCACGCGGGCCTTCTCGCCGTGGGCCACGGAGTCCTGGACGAGCCGCAGCTTGCCGGGCAGCGCCAGCGACTCCAGGTCGTACACGCTGCGGTAGTCGATGCCCGACGTGAGCATGCGCCGCTCGCGCTCGACGTTGTCGGCGTGGCCGCGCATGACGTACGGGGGCTTGTCGATGTTGCGGAACATGGTCTGCGCACTGTCCTGGAGCGCGTACGCCCTGCTGATGATGTTGTCGGTCCCCGTGACGACCTCGACCTGCTCGGCCGGGTGCGCCGCGTAGCGGGAGGCCAGGTGGAACGACGTGGTGAGCTCGTGGATGGCCGTGCGCACCTGGTGGAGCTCCTCTTCCTGGCGGGTGAGCAGCGGCCTGAAGGCGATGTCCGGGGCGACGGCGACGTAACGGGCGCGGCGGCCCGGCAACCTGCTGGCCAGGCCGCGCCGCGCGAAGGCCGCCAGCGTCCGGGCCGCCAGGGGCGTCGAGACGCCGCAGTGGGTGGCGAGTTCGGCGGCGGATGATCGCGGGTTCTCGACGAGCGTCGCGTACAGGCGGCTCTCTGCCGGTGACAGGCCGATCGCTTTGAGCATCGGCGACGCCCTTCCTCCCGCCTCAGGGATGGCGGGTTACCGCCACCTGGCGGGTTTTGGCCCGTTCGGCGGACTTGTGCCCTGACTCAATCCCAGATTAGGTCAGCGAGGAAACGATCTCCGGCGTTTCCCAGGTCTGGAGAAAGGTGTGCGTATGCTGTCCACCCCCCGGCGCCGCGGACTCGTGGCCTTATTCGCGTCCTTACTCGCGGCGCCGCTCGCCGCGGTCCCGCAGGCGGCTATCGCGGCGACCGTCACGACGGCGACCACGAGGGCGAATGCGCCCGTGACCGGCCTGCCGGCGGTCAAGATCACGCTGATCACCGGGGACACCGTCACCTACGCGAAGGACGCCTCGGGCCGCGCCTCGGCCACGCTGGAGCCCGTCGAGGGTGCGGAGGCGCGGACGTACCAGGCCCAGCAGGACGACCACGGCTACTACGTGATCCCCGCTGACGCCGCCCCTTACGTCAACGGGGGCCTGCTGGACAAGGAACTGTTCAACGTCGACTACCTGGCGGCCAACGGCTACGGCGACGCCAGGACCGCGCAGTTGCCGCTCATCGTCCAGTACCAGCCGCAGACCAAGGCCGCCGACCTGGCGGGCAAGGCCAGGTCGCTGAAGGGCGGCACGGAGCCGATGGTGCTGGAGAGCATCGACGGCGCCGCGATCAAGGTGGACAAGAAGCAGGCCGCCGCGTTCTGGCAGTCCCTGGGCGGAGGCCGGAACGACGCCAGGGCCCTGACGAGCGGCCTGCGCAAGGTGTGGCTCGACGGCAAGGCCAAGGCGCTCGACGACGTCAGCAACCCGCAGATCGGCGCCCCCACGGCCTGGGCGGCCGGCTACGACGGCACGGGCGCCAAGGTCGGCATCATCGACAGCGGCATCGACCTGGCGCATCCCGACCTGCAGGGCAGGATCGTCGCGTCCCGCAACTTCGTCCCGGCCGGCATGCCGGGCGGCGGCAACCCCGACGAGGTCACCGACCGGGTCGGCCACGGCACCCACGTGGCGTCGATCATCGCCGGCAGCGGCGCCGCCTCCGGCGGCAAGTACAAGGGCGTCGCCCCCGGCACCAGGCTGACCATCGCCAAGGCCCTGGACGACACGGGCAGCGGCAACAACTCCGAGATCATCGCGGCGATGCAGTGGCAGGCGGCCACCGAGCGCGCCCGGGTGGTCAACATGAGCCTGGGCAGCAGCAGCCCGACCGACGGCACCGACCCGCTGAGCCAGGCGGCCAACGAGCTGACCGCCGAGTACGGCACGCTGTTCGTGGTCGCGGCGGGCAACTCGGGCCCCGGCCGGTACACCATCGCCTCCCCCGGCGCGGCGACCTCGGCGCTCACCGTCGGCGCGGTGGACTCGGCCGACAAGATCGCTTCGTTCTCCAGCCGCGGCCCGCGCCTGAGCGAGGACTTCGCGATCAAGCCGGAGATCACCGCGCCCGGCGTGAACATCATCGCCGCGCGCGCGGCGGGCACCTCGCTGGGCGAGGGCAGCAGCGTCCCGGGCGGCGGCCCGATCGACGACAACTACACCGCGGCGTCCGGCACCTCGATGGCCGCCCCGCACGTGGCCGCCTCCGCCGGAATCCTCGCCGCCCAGCACCCCGACTGGACGCCCGAGCAGCTCAAGACCGCGCTGACGGGCACCGCGAAGCCGACCGACGGCACGGTCTACGACCAGGGCTCGGGCCGGCTGGACATCGGGCAGACGGTCACCCAGCAGGTCTTCGACGACCTGGCGACGGTGCACGCGGGGTTCACCGACCCGTACACCGGCCAGACGCTGGCCAGGAAGGTGACCTTCCGCAACACCGGCAAGGACCCCGTCACGCTGGCCCTGTCGATGACGCTCAAGCGTGGTGACGCCCAGCCGCCCGCCGGGATGGCCACGCTCACCCCGTCGTCGCTGACCGTCCCCGCGGGCGGCACCGCGAGCGCGGACCTCACCATCGAGCCCACGCTCGGCGACCCCGGCTGGTACGAGGGCCGCCTGACGGCCACCGCGGGCACGACCCGGTTGACCGCGCCGATCGCCCTGCACAAGGGCGCCAAGCTGGACACCGTACGCGTCAGGCTGGTCGGAAAGCCGGAATGGACGCTCAACCCGGGGGTCGTGTCCGCCCTCCGGGTCAGCGACACCGACCCGCTCCTCCAGGGCGAGCCGATGACCACGGCCACCGGTAACTGGCGGACCACCGACACGCCCGGCACCGTGGAGACCGAGCTCAAGCTCGCGCACGGCGGCGTCTACTCCATCGGCGACATGCCCTGGTGGTACACCAGGCCGGACCGGCAGATCCAGTACGCCACGCTGCTCGCCCCCGAGATCAAGCTCGACGGCGACACCACGGTGACCCTGGACGCGACCGAGGTCGAGCAGCTCCAGGTGAGCACGCCCCGCACGTCGGAACCGGTGTTCATGAACCTGATGGTCGCCCGCACGACCGCCTCGGGCCAGATGTACGCGGGCGCGTCGCTGCTCAGCTACGAGCCGGTCAACAGGGGCAGGTTCTGGGTCACGCCGGTGCGCAAGGCGCCCACGGTGGGCACCTCCACGGTGCTGTTCGACCAGATCCGCCGGGCGCCGGAGGTCGAGCTGGCCGTGCCGGGGCTCCGGCTCAACCCCCACTACGTCAGCGAGCACGACCCGCTGGTGCCGAAGTTCGCCGCCGACCAGCGCCTGAGCCTGACCACGGGCGACGACCTGCGCGGCGGCGCGGACGCGCGCGGCAAGCTCGTCTACCTCCCGGCCAGGGACTCGCTCGACCTCTTCACGGCCGACGTGGACCTGGCGATCAAGGTGGGGGCCGCCGGCGTGGTCACCAGCGACCGGTTCGCCTGGCTGCTCAGCGACTCGCACTACACGGACCACAACAAGATCCCGGTGCTGTGGATCGACAGCGGCGAGGCGGACCGGCTCGGCAGAGCCCTGGCCCGCAAGCCGTACCCGAGCGCCGCCCTGCGCGTCACGCCGACCACCCCGTTCGAGTACAAGCTGGCCTACTACGTGAAGGGGACCACGGCGGGCAGGCTGAGCTTCGCCCCGAAGGCGCGCGACCTCACCGAGATCGACACCACCTACCACGCCCGGTTCGCCCCCCAGCCCGGCCCGTGGGGCCCGTACACGAACTTCACCGAGGTCAACCACACCTACAACCCCGAGCAGCGCTTCAGCATCCGCGGCTCGCACGGCTTCGCCGGGCCCACGGCGAGGACCGAGTACTACAACGCGCCCGGCCGGGACGTGCTGTGGGAGCGTGAGTTCACCTTCATCGACCCCGCCTCGGGCGGCGCGCGCTTCGCCGCTTCGGCCCGCGGCTTCAACGGCGCCACCAAGGAGCGGGAGGACTGGAACGAGGCCATCATGCCCTCGCAGTTCGCGGCCGGCGCCGGCCTGCCGGACTGGGTCACCCCCACCATCTACTGTGACGGCTGCCGCCAGGGCGACCGGCTGCGGCTGCGCGCGCTCAGCCCGATCGGCTTCGGCTACTACTCCGACGCCTCCGACCCGACCCACATGTACCAGGGCGCGCCGGGGACCGAGGAGCTCCGGCTGTTCAGCGGCGCCACCGAGGTCAAGCCGCAGTACGACGACCTGGGCGTGCCCTACTACGGCGTCCCCGCCGGGTCCGGCACCTACCGGCTCACGAGCTCGTGGAAGGACGCCTTCCCCGGGAAGCACGCCGGCACCGGCGTGGAGACCAGCTGGACGTTCCGCTCCGCCCGCCCCACGGGCGACAGCAACCCCTACCCCTGCCTGGACTCCGTGCTGTGGGAGGACAAGCAGCCCTGCGCGCAGGTGCCGATGATCCGGCTGCGGTACGAGCTCGGGCTGCCGGAGAACGACACGGTCCAGGGTGGCCGGCCGTTCGCCTTCACCGTCAGGACCGAGGGCGGCCGCTCGTCGTCGCTGCGGGCGGCCTGGATCTCCGGCGACATGGGCGCGCACTGGACCCGGGCCACGGTGCTGCCCGGCGGCAAGGTGCTGGTGCTCAACCCCAAGGGCCCCGGCAGCATCTCGATCAAGGTCGAGGCGCAGGACAAGGACGGCAACTCCGTCCAGCAGATCCTCTCCGACGCCTATCTCGTGAAGTGAGGGCGGTAGCGGGGGCCGGGACACCCTGGCCCCCGCTACCTCGTGAAGTGGCCGGGCCCCGCTCTCAGCCGCCGGGCCCTCTCCGCCGGATGGGGGCGGCGTCGCCGTTCGGGGGCAGATCGCCGCGTTCCACCGGGGCCGGTGGTGAGGGAGCGGGCGGGCCCGTGCCGGTCGCCGGGCGGGCGCCCTGCGCGGCCCGCTTCAGGACCGCCCGGTCCACCTGGCCGACCGGGCAGATCAGCCGGATGTGGTGGTCCTTGCGCACGGCGACGTACTCCTGGTCGCCGCCGTTCACGACGTACCAGCCGCCCCCATCACGCTCACACGTGGCCGTGCGCACGTACGGCCCGCGGTCGATCCGCAGCTCCACCCGCTTGCCGTCGGGCGAGGTGTAGACCGCGCCGAAACCGTCGTCGTTGATCACGCCGACCGACTGCTCGGCCACTTCGTACCCGGGCAGGTCCACCACGTACATCAGCTCGGGAGCCGCGCCCTGCCGCCGGGCCAGGTCCATGGCCGCCCGGCTCAGCTCGGTGCCCCGGCGCGACGGCACGATCAGGGCTTGCGCGCGATGCCGCCGAACATGAGGCGCTGGCCCACGGTCAGCTCCTCGGGGACGTCCGCCTCCGGACGCCACAACGGCAGCGGCACGACGCCGGGCTCCACCAGCTCGAACCCCTCGAAGAAGCCGGTGATCTCCGCGACGGTGCGGAACCTGCCGGTGCCGAGGAGCGCGAGGTACTGCTTCTCCGCGTCGCGGGACTCCTGGCTCGAGTCGCAGAAGTGGGTGATGAAGAGGTAGCTGCCCGGCGGGACGGCGGCCATGTACGCATCGACGATCCCCTGCGGGTCCTCGTCGTCGTGCAGGTGGTGCAGGATGCCGACCAGCATCACGCCGACCGGCCGATCGAAGTCGATGAGCTGCCTGACGGCCTCGTCGGCGAGGATCGCCGCCGGGTCGCGCAGGTCCGAGGTGACCACCGCGGTGCGCTCGTTCTCGGCCAGGAGGGCTCTGCCGTGGGCCAGCACCATCGGGTCGTTGTCGACGTAGACCACGCGGGCCTCCGGGTTCGCGCGCTGCGCGACCTGGTGGGTGTTCTCCACGGTCGGCAGCCCCGAGCCGAGGTCGATGAACTGCGTGATGCCCTGGCCGATCATGAAGCGGACGCCGCGGTCCAGGATCTGGCGGTTGTAGGCCGCCACGTCGTAGATCTCCGGGATGACCTTGACGATCTCCGCGACGAAAGCGCGATCGACCTCGAAGTTGTCCTTGCCGTGCAGGACGACGTCATAGGCCCTGGCGATGCTGGGCCTGGTCGTGTCGATCGCGCTCTTCCACTCATCCGACTTCTCACCCACAGGTGCCCTTCCTCACGGAGTCGATCATCAGGATCATAGGGCGGATCCGGCCCGACAAATGCGCTTATCGCCGCATTGTCGCCAGCCGTCTGCTTCGCCGCGGCGGCACGCCGTACGCGCCGCGGCCCCGGAAGGCGGCTTCGGCCCGGCCTCCCGGTCTAAGCTGATCACGGCGGTGAGCGAGCTGGCCCGCGACTGCTACGGACAGGGGGGCTGGTGGTCGAGCAGCCTCGGCATGGGCGGGGGGCGGTGTGAAGTCCGTCCCCGATGAGCCGCTGCGGCGGATCCGCACGCTGGAGGGCGAGCTGGCCGACGCCCGTCAGGACGTGCTGGCCCTGGTCGCCGAGTTGGAGGAGCGCGACGTACGGCTCAGGCGGGCCCACCGGGCGATCTTCCGCGAGCTGGAGGACGCCCTGCGCCCGCCGATCCCGCACGTGGAGCAGGCGCGGCTCGCGGTCTACTACTCCTCCTCCGAGGACGACGCGCCGACCGGCGGCGACCTCTACGACGTGGTGATCATGCCGGGCGGCGAGCTGCATGTCGTCGTGGTGGACGCGGCCGGCCACGGCGTGGCCAGCACCCGTGCCGCGCTCAACATCATCCACGCCGTCCGCGTGCTCTCCCTGGCCGGGCTGCCGCTGGAGAACGTCGTGGAGCGCGCCGCGGCCATCCTGCAGCCGGTCTACCCCGATCTGGCCGGCACCGTACTGGTGGCCCGCTTCGACCCCCGTACCGGAGTGCTCCGGGTGGCCACCGGCGGCCACCCGCCACCACTGATCGTGGCTCCCGGCGAACCGGCGACGTACCTGGAGGCGTGGGGGCGCGGCCTCGGCTACCCGGATCCGGGCAGCGATCACGTGGCCGAGCGGTGGCTGGGGCCCGGCACGCTGGTGCTGTTCTACACCGACGGGCTGGTGGAGGCCCGGCGCGACCTCAACGCGGGGCTGGACGAGCTGGCCGAGCTGGCGGGCCGGCACCGGGACCTGCCGGTGGACGAGCTGACCGACACCCTCGTACGGATGATGCGCCGCGAGGTGCTGCACAGCGACGACACCCTGCTCCTGGCCATGCGCTGGACGCCGGCGCGCGAAAGTTGACCTGGAGCGCGCTCCAGCAGGCAGGGTGGACCCATGCACAACGCCATGCGAACGCGCACCATCGGAAACCGCCAGGTCGGGGCCGTCGGGCTCGGCGCCATGCCCATGTCGGTGGCCGGGCACATGCCCGACGAGGACCAGTCGATCCGCACCCTGATCGCGGCCCTGGAGGCCGGTGTCACCCTGATCGACACGGCGGACGCCTACACGCCTTCGCACGACGACGTCGGCCACAACGAGCGCCTGGTCGCCCTCGCGCTGGCCCGCTGGGGCGGCGACGCCGACACGGTGCTGGTCGCGACCAAGGGCGGCCACACCCGCGTCGCCGGCGGCGGCTGGTCCGTGAACGGCGACCCGTCGTACCTCAAGGAGGCCTGCGAGCGCTCGCTCAAGGCCCTCGGCGTGGAGAGAATCGGCCTCTACCAGCACCACCGGCCCGACCCGAAGGTGCCGTACGCGGAGACCATCGGCGCGCTGAAGGACCTGCACGACGCCGGCAAGATCCAGATGGCCGGCATCTCGAACGCCGACCCCGAGCAGATCAGGCTCGCCCACGACATCCTGGGTGACCGTCTGGTGAGCGTGCAGAACGAGTATTCTCCGCGCTTCCGCTCCAGCGAGCCCGAGATCGACGTCTGCGCCGAGCTCGGCCTGGCGTTCCTGCCCTGGTCGCCGCTGGGCGGCATCGGCCGTACCGGGGAGCTGAGCCAGAGGGACGCCTTCACCGAGATCGCCGAGGCGCGCGGCGTGTCCCCCCAGCAGGTCTGCCTCGCCTGGGAGCTGGCCCGCAGCCCGGTCGTCATCCCCATCCCCGGCGCCAGCCGGCCGGAGACGATCCTCGACTCCATCGGCGCCGCCGACCTGGAGCTCACCGAGGAGGAGCTGGCCCGCCTCGGCTGACCTCTGCCTTCACGAGCCGAAAGTGACCGAGCCCGTCACGATCCGAGAGTGACCGAGCCCGTCACGATCCGAGAGCGACCTGGCCCGTCACGATCCGAGGATCACCGGGGCCCGTCACGATCCGAGAGTGACCGGGCCTGTCACGAGCCGCGGGTGGACGGCGGCAGTGCGCGGGAGATGGCGCGGGCGCTGGTGCGCAGGAGCGGGGCGAGCGCGTGGGGCGACGTGCTGCCGTGGTGGACCACGAGGGACACCGCGGCCACGACGTCACCCCGGGCGTCGTGGATCGGCGCCGCGACCGACAGGGCGTCCATGGTGACCTGCCGGTCGCTGACGGCGTAACCGCGGGCGCGGGTGTCGGCGAGCGCGGCGCGGATCTGCCGCGGGGTGGTCATGGTCCGTTCGGTGTAGCGGGTCATGGGGCCGGCCACGACCTGCTCCTGCACCTCGGCCGGCGCGTACGCGAGCAGCACCAGCCCGACGCCCGTGGCCGTGAGCGCGAAACGGCCGCCGACCCGGGTCAGCACGGGGACGGCCTTGCTCCCGGCGATCCGTTCGACGAACACCACCTCGGCGCCCTCCCGGACGGCCAGCTGCACGTTCTCGCGGGTGACCTGGGACAGGTCCTCCAGGTACGGCAGCGCGGCCTCGCGCAGGCCCAGGCCGCGGGGAGCGAGCGAGCCGATCTCCCACAGCCGCAGGCCGATGTGGTAGCACCCGGCCGGATCCCGTTCGAGCGCACCCCAGGCCAGCAGCTCAGCGGCCAGCCGGTGCACCGTGGAGACCGGCAGGCGGGCGTGCCGGGACAGCTCGCTGAGGGTGAGCGAGCGCCGGTCGGGCGTGAACGCGCCGAGGATCTGCAGCGCGCGAGCCACGACCGGGCCGGTGCGTTCGGCCGTTTGCCTGGGGGCTGGGATCTGCATCGGCGGCTCCCTGGTCAGAGTTCGAGGACCAGCTTGGGGCAGGCGGCGCGGGAGACGCAGACGAACATGGTGTCGTTCACCGCCCGCTCCTCGGAGGTGAGGAGGGAGTCGCGGTGGTCGACCGCGCCGGCCAGCACCGCGGTCTCGCAGGTGCCGCACGTCCCCTCATGGCACGAGGATAGGACCTGCACGCCGGCCTCCAGCACGACGTCGAGGATCGAGCGGCCCGGGGGCACGGTGAGGGTGACGCCCGTGACGGCCAGTTCGACCTCGAAGGACTCCGTCCGTACGGGGTCGGCCGCCTCCTTGGGCTCGAAGCGCTCCACGTGCAGCGTGCCGGACGGCCGGTCCGCGCAGCGGCTCTCGACGGCCGCCAGCAGCGGGGCCGGACCGCAGCAGTACACGAGGGTGTCCGGGGTGGCCCGCGCCAGGAGGGCGTCGAGGTCGAGCAGGCCGTGCTCGTCCTGCGGGCGCAGCTCCACCCGGTCTCCGTGCGCGGCTTCGAGTTCGCGGGCGAACGCCATCGAGCCTGCCGTACGACCGCCGTAGGCCAGGTGCCACCGGGCGCCGGCGGCGTCGGCGGCCCGCACCATCGGCAGGATGGGGGTGATGCCGATGCCTCCGGCGACGAACAGGTAGCGGGGCGCCGGGTGGAGCGGGAAGTGGTTGCGCGGGCCTCGGGCGAGGACCGCCGTGCCCGGGTGGAGGTCCTCGTGCACGTACGCCGAGCCGCCCCGGCCGTCCGGCTCGCGCAGCACGGCGACGCGCCAGGTCGTGCGGTCGGCCGGGTCGCCGCACAGCGAGTACTGGCGGACGCGGTCGCCGCCGAGCACCAGGTCGATGTGCGCGCCGGGCTCCCACGCGGGCAGCTCGGCGCCGGCCGGGTCGCGCAGGTCGAGGGCGACGACCCCGTCGGCGACCGGGTCGCGAGCCTGCACGACCAGCTTGCGCTCCGCGTTCATCGGACTGCCCGGGCCGGGTGCGCGCTCGATGCTCATCGGACGGCTCCCGCGCCTGACAGGGCGTCCGGCCCCGCCATCCCGGCGTCGGTTCGCACCGCCCCGGCGTCGGTTCGCACCGTCCCAGCGTCGGTTCGCACCGCCCCGGCTGCGGTTCGCGCCGTCCCGGTGGGGGCGTCGGGTGGCGTCGGGTCAGTGGGGGTGTTGTGGCCGGTCGGGTGGCCGAGGAGCCATTCCCAGACCTCGACGGGCCCCTCGGCCACGTGTACGGCGCCGCAGTGACAGGTGCCCTGGAGCAGGTCGCTCCCCGGCAGCCACACCACGCGGAGCAGCCCCCGCCGGGTGGGCACGCGTCCGGGCTCCATGCCCGTCACGCCTGCCGGGCCGGAGCGCCCTGCCCCGCCAGTCCGGCCAGCATGCGCCGGGCCGCCAGCCCGCCCGTGTCGATGTTGATCGACAGCTCCTGGTAGCCCGCCGGCTCGGTCGCGATCACCCGTTCCAGCACGTCGAGCGCGGCCACGTCCTGCAGCACCACCGTGCGGTTCTGTTCGGCCAGGAAGTCGGACACGCCCCGGTCGTCCAGGGCGAAGTCGCGGGCCACCGCCCAGAAGTCGTGCGTGGAGTGCTCGGTCTCGGGCGTGATCGCGTACACGACCTCGACGTGGAAGGCGTCCGGGTCGCCGCCGTCGGCGTCGGGCAGCACGCCGAGCGGAGCGATGCGGGAGTGCAGCTTGTACAGGCACGGCGGGGTGTACTCGATGTCCTGCCAGCGCATGATGCGGCCGGTCAGCCCGGTGGACTTGGCGTAGAACGGCGGGCATTCGGCGTCGTCCATGTGGCGGCTGACGTGCACGATCCCGGCCTCCTCGTCCACCGTGGTGGTGATCGGGGTGGCGGCCACCTCGGGGGTGCCGATGTACCCGCCGTGCAGGTACGTCTCGTGCGACAGGTCCATGAGGTTGTCCACCAGCAGCCCGAACCGCGCCTTGAGCGGCTCCATCCCCGACACCGTCGTGTACTCGGGAGAGTCCAGCCAGGGCGCGCGCGGGATGCGGGCCGCGTCGGCCCGGGCGGGGTCGCCGATCCAGACCCAGACGAAGGAGTCCAGCTCGACGACCGGGTAGCTCTTCAGCCGGGCGGTACGCGGCACCCTGGTCTGGCCGGGTACGGCGACGCAACCGCCGTCGGCGCCGTAGGTGAAGCCGTGGTAGCCGCAGACCACCTGGTCCTCGACGAGCCGGCTGGGCGGCTGCGACAGCGGGAACCGGCGGTGCACGCAGCGGTCGGACATGGCGGTGACGGTCCCGGCGCGGGTGCGCCAGAACAGGATGGACTCGCCGCATATGGTGCGGGTGAACAGCTCCTGGCCGATCTCTCGCCCGTACGCGGCGACGTACCACTGATCGCGGGGGATGCTCGACACGGCGACTCCTTCGTGGTGCGGCTGCCGGTGGGAACGATGGTGGCTCGGCCGCCCGGAGCGCGGAACAACGCTTCCCGGATGCCGGAAAACTCGCTCTTCCCGAGTGCCGGATTCTTCTTTATCCTCATGCTCAAGCAGTCTGTGAACGTTCACAGTATGCATAAGGCCGATTCCGCCCCCCAAAGGCGCATTTTTCGGGCAGCTCTTCGCCACATGCGTCCGTGAACGTGCACACAGTCCGGAATTCGGCTCTATCAACGGGACCGATCATGACCACGTACCACTTACGAAGGATCCGGGTCACCCTCCTGCTGACACTCGCGGCGCTGATCGCGGTCGCGCCGGCGACGCCCGCCCGGGCCGCCACGCTGAGCATGCGCGGCGCCGACATCTCCTCGCTCCAACGGAGCCTGGACCTGGGGGCCAAGTACTACAACGCCTCCGGCACGGCCGCCGACCCGCTGGACATCCTCATCGGCGCCGGAGTCAACTACGCCCGGCTGCGCATCTGGAACAACCCGGCCAGCGGCTACAACAACAAGGCGAAGGTGCTGGCCTACGCCAGGACGGTCAAGGCCAAGGGCCTCGGCCTGATGATCGACTTCCACTACTCGGACACCTGGGCCGACCCGGGCAAGCAGTTCAAGCCGGCGGCCTGGGCCGGTCACGGCATCGCCCAGCTCCAGACGGACGTCTACAACCACACGTACGACATCTGCACCAGCCTCAAGGCGCAGGGCACCACGCCGGACAGCGTGCAGATCGGGAACGAGATCAACGTCGGCATGCTCTGGAACGACGGCAAGGTCATCAACAACGACTTCACCAACCTCAGCCTGCTGCTGAAGGCCGGTTACAACGCGACCAAGGCGTGCAACAGCGGCACCCAGGTGATCATCCACACCGCGGACGCCGACAGCCTCGCGAACGCCCGCTGGTTCTACGACGGGATCCGCGCCAAGGGCGTGCCGTGGGACATCACCGCCCTGTCGTACTACTGCATGTGGCACGGCTCGCAGTCCACCCTGTCCAGCGTGATCAACGACGTGCGGACCCGTTACGGCAAGCCCGTCATCGTGGCGGAGACCGCGTACCCGTTCACCGCGAACAACGCCGACAGCGAGCCGAACGCGATCAACGGCTCGGCGCCGTGCTCCGGCTACCCGGCCACCTGGGCGGGGCAGGCGAGCAACTTCACCGCCGTCCAGAACACCGCCCGCAGCGCCGGGGCGATCGGCGTCTTCTATTGGGAGCCGACCTGGTACGCCATCCAGGGCAACGGCTGGGACCCGGCCAACATCAACGGCACCGGCGACCAGTGGGACAACATGGCCACCTTCAACTGGACCGGCGGCGTCAACCCCGGCATCAGATGGACCCCCTAGCCTGATCCGCTCCCCGGCTCGACGGCGTCGGGCCGGGGTCCAAGACGTCCGCAAGTGAGCGCCAAGACGTTCTGGAGAAGCCTTCCGCACACTGTCTCCGGAGGACGGAAGGGAGACAGGCGATGATCACAGGCTTCACGACCACAGCCCCTGCGGGCGGGGTCCTGCCCGCGGAGGTGCGGCAGGTGTTCGAGCGCTCGGCCGTGTGCGAGTACACCTCGCTGACCCGGGCCGGCCGCCCGGTGACCTGGCCGGTCACGCCGTACGTCGGCAAGGGCGGGACGCTCGACGTCACGACCGGCTTGTCCTACCCCGACAAGGCCGAACGCGCCCGCCGTGACCCGCGGGTGGCGCTGCTGTACTCCGACCCGGCGGGCAGCGGCCTCGACCGGCCGCCCGTGGTGCTCGTCCAGGGGCGGGCCGCCGTACGCGACGCCGACCTGCAGGCCAACACCGACCGATACGTGCGCGAGGCGCTGACCAAGGCCGGGAGCGGGCTCGCCGACGCGCCGCTGTTCCTGCTTAGGGGGCTGACCTGGTACTTCGCCCGCGTCTACGTGGAGGTGACCCCCGAACGCGTCACCTGGTGGCCGGAGGGCGACCTCTCCTCCCCACCCCGCACCTGGACCTGCCCGGGCGGGACGAGCTTCCCCCGGTCCGACCTGGCGCCGTCGGGGCCCCGGCTGCCGAGCCGGTCGGCGCCGCCGGTGGACTGGCGGCCCTACGCCGCGCGGGCGATGGGGCTCGGCGCCCCGGTCGTGTCGATGGTGGACGACGGCCTGCCGGTGACCGTGCGTGCCCGCTCGGTCGTCCGCACCAGGCGCGGGTTCGAGGTGCTGCTGCCCGCCGGGGTGACGGGCTCGCCGGGGCCGGTGTGCCTGACGTTCCACCGGTCCTCGGGGACCGGAGGGCAGGAGAACGTCGTGCTGCTGGGATCGACGACGGGCTCGGGCGACCTGCTGGAGGTCGAGGTGGAACGGGCGCTGAACGACTGGAGCCTGGCCGGCGGTCCGGTGGGCCGTACCTGGTCGTTCGTCCGGCACGCGAAGGAGCTGCGGAAGCGGGTCAGGGCGGAGGCCGCCCGCCGTGACCAGCCGGTGCCCGTCGTCCGGCGGTGACGCGCCTACTACATCTGCTAGTACACTCCGTCACTATGCGCGACCCCCGGGCATCATCGCAGGTCAGGTCGGCGGAGAACTCTGAACGGGTCGCCAGCCGTATCCAAGACCAAATGGACATCACAGTTACCGGATCCGGGCCCCTCCCGGCCGGCGGCCCGCACCCGGGCCTCATGCACACTCAGGTGCCGTCGTGAGCGCCCCTCGCTCGCGGCGCGTGCTCATCATCACCGCCGCCGTCGTCCTGGTCGCGGTGCTCGGCTACGCCGTGCCCGCCATCTCGCTCTCCGGCAAGGTCCCTCCGGGCACGCGCGTGGACGGCGTGGACATCGGCGGGCTGGCGCCCGAGGCCGCCCGCTCCCACCTCGACCGGCAGCTGGCCCAGCGCGTACGGCAGCCGATGACGCTGGTCGCCGGCGGCAAGCGGGTCCAGCTCACGCCCGCCGAGCTGGGGCTCGACTTCGACGCCCGGGCCACCATCGAGGCCGCGATGGCCGGGGCCGCCACCCCGGCCGGCATCGCCCGCTCCCTCTTCGGCAGCCGGCAGCTCCCGCCCCGGGTCATCGTGGACGAGCAGCGGCTGGCCGCCGGGCTCGCCGGCCTGGCCAAGAGCGTGGACACCAAGCCGGTGCAGGGCGGCGTCCGCTACCAGGGGCTGGAGCCGCGCACGGTCCTGCCCAAGCCCGGACGCGCGCTGGACCGCGACGGAGCGGCCCAGGCGGTGCGGGCGGCCTTCGCGGCCGGGCGCCGTTCCGTCGAGCTGAAGCTCCAGGTGACTCCTCCCGCGCTCACCGCCGCCCAGGTCAAGGAGGTCGCCACCTCCACGGCGCGCACCGCGGTCGCCTCCCCGCTCACGCTGGCCAGCGGCGGCAAGCAGGCCACCGTGTCCAGGGAGCAGCTGGCCGCCGGTCTCCGCTTCGTCCCCGACGGCAAGGGCGGCCTGCGCCCGTCGTACGACGCCGGCAAGATCGCCGCGGACATGGCCAAGTCGCTGCTGATCACGCCGCCCAAGGACGCCTCCTTCACGATCGTCAAGGGCAAGCCGAAGGTCGTCCCCTCCCGGGCCGGGCACGGCGCCGACATCAAGACGCTCGGCCCGGCCATCGCCGAGGCCGTCGGCCACCGCCCCCACCCCCACGTACCTTATAACTAGCACCACCCATAACAAGAATCAAACAACCAAACAAAGCT